>JALVES010000231.1 GCA_027030635.1 Saprospiraceae bacterium
ATTTTTGTACTTCCATCCGCTAAAATGAATTAGGCCGGGGCTATAAAGCGGCATATCTATCAACGGCCTTTGTCCCGAGGGCTGCCGGAGTCTGTACGGGGGTAAGTGGTGTCTCTTTGGGATGGTCCGACTTTAAGCGGGTTATAATGCACTCGCAAATAAAACCCCCAAATTTGTTTTTCCCTTCCAGTTTTTCAAGGCCGGGTGTTCTGAGCCTTTTACGACACGGGCTTCACCGGCAGCTTCTTTCGTAAAACACAACACATCTTCTTTCCTGACAAGGCTCAATATGACCGGAGAGTGGGAAGCGAGCATGATCTGAGAATGATACACTGATGACAAAGACTGAAAAGCAGTCTCTACGGCTCTCGGGTGAAGACCATTTTCCGGTTCTTCCACCAGATAAACTCCGTGAAAATCATCGAGATAAGCAGGCAGAGTCAAAGCAAGTAATCGAAGTGTTCCATCAGACACCAACCAACCGGGCACACTAATTCCATTGCTGTAATGAACCTTTAAATATCTGTGTTTATCGTCTTCTCGCTCTATGCTGTCAATATCAAGAATATCAGGCAAAGCGGTTTGCAAATGAGCAATCCAATGTTTAAATCGAGAGGGATTTTTCTCCTTAAGATCGTGTATAACCCAAGGAAGATTTGAACCATCAGGCTGAAAACTTCTGGACATTCCCGGCGGGCTGGCCTGCCTGATCTTCAGACTATCTAAGACATAAAGTTGAATGCCCGTTTCAAGAAATTTCTTCAACCACGTTGCTGCCGGAAACTTCGTCTCATCAGCCGGCAGATTGGCTAAAGCAGATCGCTTAGGGCCCAATTTAAAGGAAGGTATCCAGCCTCTGTCCGGGGCGATTTCATTATAAAAGTTGTCATTCCCATCAGCCTTCTTACGTATGACTAACTTATATGAATCACCTGATTTTCCCGGATATTTTTTAGCCAATATGCTTTTCTCTATCTCTAAATTAACAAATAGTGTTGGCTGCTTATATGATGGCGCCTGAGCATCCTCAACCAACAAAGTGTTGAGCAGTAAAACACGTTCGTCTTTAATATTGTGCTCTTCGGTTTCCTCACTCAAACCTATTCGCATTTCATACCTTATAACATCAAACTGCTTTTCCAACAAGTTCTTGATGTTTTCCGGAAGTTGAATTTCAAGAGCCAATTCAATGTCCCCACCTTGCGAAGAAAACGTGAGGTCCGAATAATTAGAAGCCCGAGTCATAATCGCCTCATCAATGCCTTTGTTGACAATATCAGACATGAAATTCATCACATCCATGAAAGTCGTCTTGCCACTTGCATTGGGGCCAATCAAAACGTGAAAGTGACTAAGCGATTGATCTACATACCTCAGCAACTTATAATTCCTGACTTCAATTCTGCGTATCATCTCACTTGTTTAAAAGACATAAAAGCACATCAACCCGTTTCTGACTTAAAGCTATACGGACAAAGATAAGGCTTTTCATCCAAAAAACTACAAGCCCGACACTCAGCAATGCTCTCCCAGCCATTCATGAATAGCATCGGCGACTTTGGCGTATTCCGGTTCGAGCATGAGGTTGTGGCCCAGGCTTTCAAAGAGGAGGGGCTTTTGTCCGTATTTTGCTGCTGTTTTTCTCACCTCGGCAGGGCTTATTGCCCTGTCTGCTTCCCCACCGATAATGAGGAGTGGAGTGCGCACTTTGGAGGGCTTGACCAAATTGAAGCCCAGCATGTCCATATAGGCCAGATAGGATTCACTTTGTGCCCTTTGCATATTTCTGCGGTCTTCTTCTTCGGGGATGTTGCCGGAAGAAAGGATGTAGCGATAGCGGGGAAGTGCATTGATGACATGCTCCAGATTGAGCGTCAAATTGGCCTTCAGAAAGGCGAAAGGAAATTTCTTCAAAACCCGCAAGGTGCCTCCCCAAACGCCATAAGGCGGTACGGAAGCCATCAGCACAGCTGCAGGTGCCTCGTACTGCTCCAAATACTTCTGCACGATAAAGCCACCCATGGAATGCCCCACCAATACGGGCGATTCATCCAGCGACTCGACTACCTCGCGCAGCTCGCTTACGTAATCGCGTATGCGCAGCAAATTCAAAGCCTTTCGCTTTGGGCTGCCGGCATGGTGAGAAAGGCTCATCGCATAGGCGCGATAGCCCAGGCGACCAAAGTAAGGCAGGAAATACGGCTCCCACACCCAGGCGCCATGCCACATACCGTGGAGAAACAAAAGAGGAGGTTTGCCTGCCTGCGGTTCGACTTGATTGGAGAGGAGTTCGAGAGAAGTCATAGAAGTACATTTGTGAGACGAGTCTCACAAATGTACAAAAAAAGAGCAGCTTTAGGCTGCTCTTCTCTATCGGCTTATTGAGCTGCTGACCAGGCGTTATAGCCGCCCAGCAGGTTATAGACTTTGGTAAAGCCTTTGGACAGCATTTTATTGGAGGCAGTTACGCTGCGACGACCACTTCGACAATACACCAGATAGGTTTTGTCTTTATCCAGTTTTTCGATTTTTTGGTCGAAGTTCGGGTCGTAGAGGTTGATGTTTACAGCTCCTTCGATGGCGCCCTGGGCTACTTCCTGGGGCGTGCGTACATCGAGAATGACTACATCGGGATTGTTCATCAACTTTTTAAAGCCGGCTACATCCACATTCTGCACTTGGGCAGCCGGCTGTTGTTGCGGGGCAGTTTGCTCCTGAGTTTGTTGTTCTGTTTGAGCGTTTTCCTCTGCCTGCTGAGGTGCTTTAGAGGTGCAGGCTGTAAACAAAGCGAGCAAAAGCGCCAGGGAAAGGGTGAGGTACTTTTTCATGGTTTGCTGATTTTTTTTAAAGTGAGAAACTATTCTTTGAAGCGGATGCTCCACAAGCCTCGCCAGTCGCCGGCCTGATAGCCGATGGCCTGGTCATCGGGATAGTGTTTTTTGATAACAGCATAATCGCTCTCTGCCAGCGTTTCTCCGGGCGTCCCGTGACATTTCAGGCAGAGAGGGAGCGTGTAAATGGGGGCGTAGTAAGCCACTTCACCCTGAGCTGAATCTGAGGCAGGCAGGCGCTCAATCCAGGGGCTGATGCGCTCGCCCTTTTCATGTGCTGCTGCGGCTTTGGCCAGGGCTTTTTGCTCATAGGCATCCGGTGCATCCTGGGGGTTGCGTATCTTGAGCGAAGTGCGACGTATCTGTGCGCCATAAGCACGTGAGAGGCTGTCCACCAGAGGGGAGGCATTCAGATGGCAGTAGGCTACCGCTCCTTCAACGCCCTCCTTTTGCAAGCTGGCCTTGAGGTGAGAGGAAAGCGTGGCAAAAGTCTTTTGCACGATCTCACCACCTCTGCTCAGATAGACAGAATCAGGCAAGGTCTCGGCTGCTGCCGGCGTCTGCTCTGTCGTCTGTTGCTCTTCTTCAGCGGTTTGCGTACAAGCTGATGCCAAAAGCAGGAAGAACGAGAGGACTGTCAGGTGGTACTGCAAAAAGGACTTCTTCATGATAATGGGTTTCATTTGACGAAAGTATAAAAAAAATTGGACGTCTATTTTTTAGACGCCCAATTTGCGATGTAAAACGGAACTTAGCTGACGGAAGCAACCAATTCCTCCAACTCTTCGGGAGAGATGGTTGTCGGGCAGGCATATTCCGTTACGGGTACCTTATCGGTAACCTTTTCGAGTATGCCCTTCCAGCCTTCGGCCATGTCCACAACGGCCTGATAGCCGTGGGCCTTCATGATGGAAGAGGCAATGATGGAACGGTAGCCGGAAGCACAGTGTACGTAGTACTTCTTGCTCTTGTCGAGCTTATCGAGGTTCTCCCAGATGAAATCTAAGGGATAGCTCTCGGCGCCTACGATGTGCTGGGCCAGATATTCCGTCGGCTTGCGCACGTCGAGGATGTCTTTGACTTCGCCGGCCTCATAGCGGGCGGCAAACTCTTCGGGCGTAATGGACTCGAGGGTATCCATTTCCTTGCCGGCTTCTTTCCAGGTGCGGAAACCGCCGTCGAGATAGCCGATGATGTTGTCAAAGCCCACGCGGGCCAGACGGGTTACGACATCCCACTCGGTGCCTTCGTCGGCAACGAAGAGAACGGGCTTGTGCAGGTCGGGGAAGAGCGCACCTGCCCAGGGAGCAAAGCTGCCATCCAGACCGATAAAGACGAAGCCGGGGATATGACCCTCTTTGAAGCCGGCTTTGGTACGGGTGTCGAGCAGGATGACATCTTCGAGCTGCATGGCCGCCTGGAATTTGTCGAGGTCCATAGCCGTCAGGCCTTTTTTGTGGATGTCGTCTATGCTGGTATAGCCCGTTTTGTTGAGCATGGCGTTTTTGGGGAAGTACTTGGGCGGAGGCATCAGGCCGGCCGTAACTTCCCTGATAAACTCTTCTTTGGTCATGTCGGGATTCAGGGCATAGTTGGTTTTCTTTTGGTTGCCCAGAGTGTCCACGGTTTCTTCGCTGAGGTTTTTGCCACAGGCAGAGCCGGCGCCGTGGCCCGGATAAACGATGAGGTCATCATCCAGAGGCATAATTTTGTTGCGCAGGGAGTCGTAGAGCATACCTGCGAGGTCTTCTTTGGTAATTTCACCCTGCTTGATGGCCAGGTCGGGACGACCTACATCGCCGAGGAAGAGCGTATCGCCGGTGAAAATGGCCGTGTCTTTGCCTTTCTCATCGCGCAACAGATAGGTGCTGCTCTCCATGGTGTGGCCGGGTGTGTGCAAGACTACGATGGTAACATCTCCTATCTTGAATTCTTCGCCATCTTTGGCTTCGTGGAAATCAAAGCCGGCATTGGCATTGGGGCCATATACGATGGTAGCGCCTGTTTTGCGGGCCAAATCGAGGTGGCCGGAAACAAAATCAGCGTGGAAATGGGTTTCAAAAATGTACTTCAACCTGGCGCCCGACTCTTTCAGCAAAGCCATATAAGGCTCGGTCTCGCGCAGGGGGTCAATGATTGCAGCTTCGCCATTGCTCTCAATGTAATAAGCTGCTTCTGCGAGGCAGCCGGTATAAAGTTGTTCAACTCTCATGGTGCTAAGTGTTTTAGTCAGTAAAATGGGTTTTTCTCCTTGACTTTTGCTCCGCAGACGATTTTCAGACGCTTATATCATCCGAATTGCCATGTATCTCAGGCTCAGCAGCAAAAGCGAGACAAAGATACGAAGGAATGGGATAGGTACTTAGTAACTTTTATCACATTGGGAATGTGCCCAAGCCGAAGCAGGTTGAGAAAGCCTCAAAGTCCTACATCCAATTTCACGAGGAAGAACATGGGGACGGCTTTGACGGAGAAGGTGCTTTGGCTGTAATCCGAAAAAGAAAAGGAATCAAAAGAAGAGGCTTTCGCCAAATTGACAGCCTGGAAAGAAAGAAAAAGCGGACGCTCATTCACAGTGAAGTCAAAGAGGAGTTCCAGCTCGCCGGCATAAAAAGAAGCCGTCTTTTGTCCTTCAAAATACGTCAGCGAGCGATACCAGCTCGTGCGGATGGAAAAGAGCTCTGTGGGAAAGTAATTCAGGCGCAGTTTGGTCTGCCAGGAGATGCTGTTCAGTTCAAAGGGGTTATGGGCTGCCTGTATCTGTGTATTTGCAAACACCCACTCGTTTTCCAACTGCACACTGAACGGAAAAGAAAAGCTCTGCCCCCAGAAAAGCCGAAGGCTGTAATCCCGCCTGCGAACCCGGCGCAACTGCTCATCTACGCGGTTCTCGGAATCAGAAACAGAGTAAGTGGCCTGTGCTTTAAACAAAGAGCCCCAGTCTGATACAAATTGCTCAAGCCCCAATCTGCTTTGAAAACTACGACTCGAAGCAGGATAATACCACTCTGTCGCAATCAGATAGGGCGATAAGTGTACAGCCTGCCCGCGCAGAGCGGGATTCACTCCTGCCAGCAGACGCAAGTACAGGCGTCTGTTGCCCGAGACGTTTTTGTGTCTCGCCAACAGCCACCACAAATGCGTCGGCAAAACATCCGGTTGGCTGCGTCCCCTCTGCAGGCTTAAAGCATCCGGAAAGTAGTATGCCTCCGGCAAATCCACAGCTCCGGGCAATTGCCGGGCATAGGCGTAGTTTGCGGAGAAGGAAAACAAATCACTCTTTTTATAGCTCAAATGAACAAAGGCTGCGGGAAGCCAAAAGGCAGAGTCTGTACGGGTACTTTGCTCAAGCCGAAAGCGCCAAAAATCCATTTTCAGGCGGGTTTGCAATTGCCAGTAGCGCCACCGGATTTCAGGGCCTGCCTGAAAGAGCAGTTTATCTTCTGCAAGCATCTGGCGATTGATGTAAGCAGAATCGGTTGCCACAAACTGCAACATATCCTGAGAAAGCCCTATGTCTGAGCGGATGCTCGAACGATGCGAAACGAAACCCGCCTGCAACTCCATGCCATAGCGCCCATACGCATGTACAGAGCGCAAAAAGCCTGCATACAACTGTTGGGATGAAGCCAGTTCTTGCTGTAAAAATCTGTAAGTGCTGTCCTGTCCAAAAAAGGCAGGATACGCCTCAGAGCTCGCTTCCAACTGCCCGGAAACGCTCCCGCGCAAAGCCCGGAAAGCAGCCTGAAGAACCGTGTGCTTGCCGGACTTGCGGCTGTACTCTGCCGAAAAAGCATAGTGCGAAGGCCGGGCGCTAAGCCATGAAGGCCAGTCCGTCGGCACGCCTTCGTTCACCGTGCGCTTTAAAAAGCGACTTTGCCCCTGCCTCAGGCCGCTGGCTTCTAAGGTGAGGTACAGGCTCTCTCCATGCCCGGAGGGCAGATAGTGTGCCTCTACAGCCCCTTCATACGCCCTGCGGGTAAGCACGAAATCCGTTTCTTCATGCACAGAAAACGCCAAAGAATCTGCAAAAAAAGAAGAGGCATAAACAGAGGCCTGCCGGTCTTCACTCAAATCTCCCAAGCCAAAAACTTTGAGTTTCCAGGACGGACTCAGCACGAAGATATGCGCATAAGCCGCCGCGCCCGATTGTCTGCGGTCTGAAAATTTTGGCGAAAGCCCTACGGAATAAGGAGATGAAAAAGACAGCATCTCCTGATTCATCCCCCTCGGGAGAGGCAAGCGCTGCCGCCCCATCTGATTTTGCATAAAGTCGGAGACACCGCCTTTGAAAAAGGAAGAGACATTGTCTGCATTCAACAAAAAAACGGCCCGCTGCTTTTTTCCGAAAGAAAACACATTGGCGCCCAGGGCCCACTTCCAGTCATCGCCCCTGCCGCCGCCCAGCGTAACATTGCCGCTTGGCTTCCCCTTCACCTCTTCCTTTAACACCAGATTTAAAACCAGGTCGTCTGAACCCATGACGCCCTTGAAAACGGGATTCTCCTGATAACCGTCAATAATCTGAATGCGGTCTATGGAATTGGCCCGCATGTTGCGCGAAACAACTGTGTAATTGGCCCCGAAAAAGTCATCGCCCTCAATCAGCAATTTCTTAACCGGCTTGCCATTGACGCTGATGGCTCCGTGCTCATCTATCTCCACGCCCGGAATCTTCTTGAGCAATTCTTCCACATACACTTCCGTGCTGTCGGAAAAATCTGCCGCTGCATACTCCGTAGTATCCGACAAGTCAGGGACGGGAGGCAAGGAGTCCCGCACAACCACTTCTTTCATTGGAAACGCCCTGGTTTGCAACACAAAATCAACAACAAAATCCCTGCTCTCGTCAAGAACAATTTCCCTTTGCTGTTTTTCATAGCCCAGCAAGTCCACGCTGAGATAAAGCCGGTGCAAAGAGCTGTCAGCCGCCCACTGCAGGGCATACCGCCCGTCCTCTCCCGTATGGGCATAGGCCAAAATCCGCCCGGACTCCGGCAGGTCGCTGAGGTAAACCGCAGCCCAGGCCAGAGGACTTCCCTCGCCATCCAAAACCCTGCCCGAAAATTGCCATACCGATGACTGCCCGCCTACAAAGGCAGGAAGAAAAAACAGAAAAATGTAAAAGAGCGAAGTTGTTCGCAAAATTTCGAAATTATAAAGGTAAAACTACTCCCTAATCTCAATCTTGCAGTCCCAAGGGGCAGGAATAATCCTGACCATTCGTCCTTCCGCACGGGCTTCCCTCATTTCGCACTCATACATAGCTTCTTCGGCTCTGTGAAACTCCTCATAAGAGTTAAAGCGATCACGACCTTTGGAAGGTACAAAAACCCGGTCGGCAAGGGCATCTGACAGCTCCAGACCTTTAAACAGAAATTGCACGCTTTCATCATCTGTTTTTGCCTCGAGGATGAGTCCCGGCAGTCCCCAGAGTTTATAAGGCCCAAAGGGCACAGGTATATCCGTAGCAAACCAAGCCTCATACAGCCTTCCGGCAAATTCGCCCTCTGCTTTTTGGCAGGGATGACCTCCTATTTGTCTGTGTTCGTCCAAAATATGCCAGGAAATTTCCGGCAGGCTGTCCTGAATGATGCTTGCGAGCGGAGAAAAGCCGAAATAATCCTTAAAGATCAAAACCTTCGTCTTTAAATTCATATAAACGGGAAGGCCCTCTTCATCGCCTGAAACCAGTTTGATTTGTACGCTCTGATCATTCATACTACTTTGCGCAGGATATGCATCATGCACATACACCGCCTCATAATGGTTGAACCACAGGCTGGCGGGGCCGTTTAGGTGCTTTTCACACTCTAATTTCGTATATTGCTCATATACAACACGACCTACAGCCGCCTCACTAGAAAGTTCATAAGAACGAACAGAAACTCCGGAACATGAAAAAAAGGAGCAAAAACACAATAACAAAAAATCTAAAAACACAACTACCAAATTTAAATAAAATAATTGTGGCAAAAAGCTACAACGAACTATAACAATTTGCCACAATCAGAAACAGCTTAAAAAGTACTAAACATTACTTTGGGCAGGTCTCGTTACTCCACCCTTGTTCACAAAGCCACAAAAACGTGGCATGCCTTGCACTGTTACAATCAGGTGCAATCTCCTCATGAGTAACCCCATTGTAAGTCGTTACAACTGTACAATACTTGTTTGCAGAACTATCAAATTCCTTACTTTCCTGCTTTAAAGAGATAAAACTGACCCCTAAAGAAGCAAGAAGCACTGCAAAAATAAAAAACTTAGTCTTCATGACATTACGTTTTAAGGTTAGAAAAAGCCATGTATATACATGAAAAACACGCATGCCTCGCAAAGATAGATAGATAGATAGATAGATAACTTTAACATTTTCTTAACGTTTCCTTAACATTTAAGACATACAACACCAAGAACGTACAGAAAACAAAGCATCAACCGCTCTACAAATAGAAAGACAAATCATTCTCCCTCAATCTTCAATGTAAAATTACTCCCTAATCTCAATCTTGCAGTCCCAAGGGGCATCTGTGATAGAAAATCCCAAATGGCCTTTGGCTCTTGCCTCTTGAAGCATTTCCATTTTTCGCTTTTCACAGGCTTCGAGGTACGCCTCATAGGAGTTGAAAGAGTTCTTCCCTTTAGACGGCACAAAGACTTCTCCCTCAAGTTTGTCAGACATTTCCAGACCTTTAAACAGAAATTGCACGCTTTCATCATCCGTTTTTGCCTCGAGGATAAGCCCCGGCAGTCCCCAAAGTTTGTAAGGCCCAAAAGGGATGGGTATATCCTTAGAGAACCAAGCCTCATACAGCCTTCCGGCAAATTCACCCTCTGCTTTTTGACAGGAATAACCTCCTATCTGTCTGTATTCATCCAAGATGTGCCAATCAATCTTAGGAAGCGAGTCCCGAATAATGGAGGCTACAAAAGAAAGTCCCACAAAATCTTTAAAGATAAGCACATCGTCTTTGATGTTTATGTAAACAGGAAAGCCTTCTTCATCTCCCGGAGTGGCGAGGATTTTATTCCCCTGAGTCTCCACAGCAGTTTCCGCAAGCACCGCATCATGCACATACACCGCCTCGTAATGGTTGAACCACAGGCTGGCGGGGCCGTTTAAGTGTTGCTCGCAAGGCAGATAGGTGTATTGCTCGTACAACACATGCCCTAAGGGCCTATGCCCCGAAGATGCAACATCAGAGACGGGTTGAAAGGCGGTGTAAAGCCCATACGAAAATACAAGGAGTAGAAAGCGCCTCATTTTACTCACAAACTCAAAACAGTCCCCAAGTTAAAACTCATAAACAAAACGGGAAAATGTAAAGGGAATTGTATGTTTTTATTTCTCGCGAAGACGCTAAAGGTATTCAATTTACATCCGAAACGTGCAACTTAACGACTATAGCTATTTTTCGCTGTAAATTTGGTTATACAAGACGCTAAGGAGCCCGTTTCCAGGCATAGTTGGGTTTCGATTGCCACGCTCATCGTCAGAATCACAGATTACACAGATTACACAGATTACACAGATTGACACAGATTTTTGTCCACGAATTACACAAATTGGCACGAATACGCCCGGCATCTATCTCACCACGGAGATCACGGAGAAAAGCACGGAGAACTCCCCGTGTACCCCGTGACCTCTGTGGTGAGTTCCTTCAATTTCACGTTCATCACGATTCCCCCGATTTAGCTGGTTATATGTTTCTCGCT
>JALVES010000232.1 GCA_027030635.1 Saprospiraceae bacterium
AGCAATTTGGCCGCGAGGGCTTTCAGCGTGGCGACAGCAACAGCAAAGACAATTACGTGTTTATCAGCCTTGGTCTGAGTTATTATTTTGGGCATTTGCTTTGCCCGAGTATTGGGAGGCATTGATTTTTTTACGTTGTGAAAAAGTGGATTAAATACTTATTTATATTTTTATTTTTTGTTGTCTTCTTTTGGCATCTTTCTTTTGATAGAGAAAAGGGCCCTCTTTGGATAGACTATTTGTTTCGCGCAATCCTCATCCTTCTTGCAGGGATAGAGCTGCTTGTGAATGTAATGAAAAAAGTGCCTTTGTGTTTTGAGCAGTTTCTTTTTGCGCTGTTTCTTACTTTTTCTATCACGATGAATGAGATTCATTCATTTATCCTGCCGGCTTACAGGATGAAGGGGCCTCACTATGTCTTCGACATATTTCTTTCTTGTTTGATGCTGGTGGTTTTTGTGTTTGCTGTGGGTGTTGGGTTGTCGAAGCGTCGGGTGTCATCTTAGTTTATGTTTTGGCTTTTGGGCGGACTGAAGTCCGCGGTACTGTTTATGTTTAGCGGACTGAAGTCCGCCCTACAATTCTACTTTTACGAGTTTTAATTCATTTCTTTTTTCGCTGGGGATGACGATTTCTTTGGCGCTCATTTGGAGGGCTTCGGTGAAGCGGAGTTGGAGGGCGAGGTGTTGGGTGTTGAAGAGCGTCGTGCGTCGGGCTTTGCCATCGCCGGTGAGGTTGTAGGAGCTGACGGTGTTTTCGTAGCGTATTTCGTCGTTGAAGAGCAGGCGGAGGCGGGCTGTGGTGGTGGCGAGGAAGTAGGAGGAGAAGATGCCTTCGTCATTTTGGGAGTACTGTTTTTTGTGGAGGATATTGTCCCACTCCAATTGGCCGTCGGGGCTGTAGGAGAGGGCGAAGACCTCATCGAAGTAGTAATCTACGGCAAAGCGGCTGCTGAAGCGCGAGCTGGCAGGAGATGCCAGGGCGCGGTTGTGCTCGAAGGCGTGGCTGCGTTCGCAGAGGAGGATGACTCCGCCATCCTGGCGGGAGACGACATCCTGGACGAAGGCATGGCCAATGCCTTTGGCGCGGTCCCGGTTGGTGATTTTGGTGATGAACAACTCATCAAATGGCTTGTAAGTCAAGACGGGTATGCCGTTTTGTTCGCCATTTTCGAGGGGCATGCGCAGGAAGAAACTGCCCACGGCACGGTTGAGGCTTTCGTCGGTGAAGAGCCCGCCGCCGACGATGGCGTGGTGGAGGTTGTCGTAGCGGTAGCGTTGTTCGTGGGTGATGAAATCGGGCATGAGCATGAGGGCATGAGCGGGTTTTTTCCCGCTGCCGGTATAGGTGTAGATGTTGAGCCTGTGCTCCTGCAGCTTGCTTTTGCGGTTGTTTTCTTCGGTGAGGACGTACATGTTGCCCTCATTGTCCACGAGGAAGTCCGCAAAAAAGCGATTGCCCGCGAGGCTTTCTATTTCGCCCTCCCATTCCCACAGGGGTTTCATTTGACGAAAGTCAAAGACCATGGCCCATACTCTGCCTTGGAATTTTTGTTGATAGATGAGCAGTTTTTGGCGGTCTTCGGAGAGTACGGTTTGCAGGCCTACTTCGTAGAGGGCCGTTTCTAAGGGGCTGAGGGTGAGGGAGTCGGTGAGATTGGCGGCGGCATTGTAGCGATGGATTTTGAGATAGGCCTGGCTGTTTTTGCGGTAGATATAGAGTATGGAGAAGCCGCCTTTTTGGGAGACCGTGCGCACGATTTGGGGGCGGCGGCGGTCGAGTTCGAGGTTTTTGGTCCAGCTTTGGTGCATTTCTTCGTCGAAGGCGATGATTTCGACTTCCGTCAAATGCTCTAAGAGGAGCAGCAGGCTGCCTTTGCGGGGGTTGAGCAGTTCATATCGCGAGGTGGAGCGCAGGGAGACGGGTTCGGAGATATAGACTTCCTGGGCCTTCGGCATGAGGGGCAGGAGCAGGCATGAGAGGAGGGCGAGGATATGTGTTTTGATGCTCTGCATTTTGGGCGATTTAGCGAACCGGTTAGACTGCCTTTTCTCATTCGTGTTCCCAGTTGTACCGGTCCAGTTCTTCGATGGCAGCTTCCAAGAGTTGGATGCTGGCGAGGATGTCGTTTTTGTCGGCCATTTCAATCACCTGGTGCATGTGCCGCAGGGGGATGGAAATGGCTCCGGCAATGGCTCCGTGTTTACCTGAGCGTTGAACGCCCGCGGTGTCCGTACCACCGGCGGGGAGCACTTCTACCTGCCAGTTGATGTTGCGCTTTTCGGCCAGTTGTTTCAGGTATTTAACCATTCGGCTGTCGCAGATCGTATATCCGTCCATGATTTTAATGGCGGTGCCCTTGCCCAGCTCGGTAACCATTTCATGGGCCTGTGCGCCCGGCAGGTCGAAGGCAATGGTTACGTCTAAGCCGAGGCCGAAGTCGGGGTCTATGAGGTGGCCGGCCTTGAGCGCGCCGCGCAGGCCGACTTCTTCCTGGACGGTGAAGACGGCGTAGAGGTCATAGGGTATGGATTTGTCTTTGAGGCGGCGCAGGGTTTCGATGAGGATGAATACCGAGACGCGGTTGTCGAGTGATTTGCTGTTGACGCAGTTGCCCATTTCGATGAGTTCGCGCTCGCGGGTGATGGGATCGCCTACACTGACGAGCTCCCTGACTTTTTCTCCGGGCAGGCCGAGGTCTATGAAGAAGTCTTTGATTTGAGGCGGTCGTTTGCGTTCGTCGGCTTTCATCAGGTGGATGGGCTTGCTTCCCATGACGCCGATGAGGTCTTCTTTGCCGTGGATGATGACGCGCTGGGCCGTGAGGGTTTTGGGATCAAAGCCTCCGAGGGTATGGAAGCGGATGAAGCCGTCGTCATCTATATGGGTAACAATAAAACTGATTTCATCCATGTGGGCAGCGACCATCATCTTCTTGTCTTCACGGCCTTTTTTGATGGCTATGAGGTTGCCCATGTTGTCTGTTTGCAGTTCATCTACCAGAGGTTCAACTTCCTGGCGGATGAACTTTCTGATGCGATGTTCGAAGCCCGGGGCACCCGGGGTTTCACATATCTTTTTGAGGAGTGAGACATCAATCATAGTGTAGGTTTTTCTTCGGCACTTAAAGGGTGTTCGGTGTCTGTCCGCTTAAGTCTATCCTACAAAGGTGCGGTATTTTTTTGGGTTGGCAAAATTTGGCGTTCAAGCGCTTATCTTTGCGGCATGTCTCTTTTGAAGAAATTGGCGGGAGAAACCGCGATTTATGGTGTGAGCAGCATCTTGGGCCGTTTGCTCAATTTTGTGATTTTGACGCCCTTTTTAACGCGGGTGTTGACGAAGAGCGACTATGGGGTGGTCTCGCTGCTCTATACCTATGCTGCCATTCTTTTGGTGTTTTACACTTACCGGATGGAGACGGCTTTTTTTCGTTTTGGCAGCAAAGAAGAGGAAGAGGGCCGCACTTTTTCCACGGCTGCCATTTCGTTGTTGCTGAGTACGTTGGTCTTTACAGGCTTGGTGTTGATGAAACTTCCGGCCATTGCCGCTGCTTTGAACTTTGGCGACCATCCGGAGTACGTGCGCCTCGTGGCCTTCATCATTGCTTTGGATGCCCTGGTTGCCATTCCCTTTGCGCGTTTGCGTCTGAGCAACCGGCCTGTGCGTTTTGCCATACTGAAGACGGGGCAAATCGTTCTCAATCTGGGATTTATCTTTCTCTTTTTTAAGGGCATCCCTCATTTGCCGGAAGGCAAAGAGGCCCTGCTGCCCTTTGCTGCCGACAACCGGATTGCCTGGTTGTTTTCTGCCAACCTGCTGGCGAACGCTCTGATCTTCTTGAGTTTGCTGCCCATGTATTTGCGCATGCGCTGGCGTTTTGACGGCAGCTTGTGGAAGAAGATGCTGGTTTATGCCATGCCGCTGGTTGTCGTGGCTTTGGCTGCTGTGATCAATCAATTGATCGGCATCCCCTTGTTGGAGCGTCTTTTGCCCGGCAGCCTGGAGCAAAACCGCGCATGGACGGGGGAGTACAGCGCTGCCGCCAAACTGGCCGTACTGATGAATCTCTTCACCCAGGCCTTCAACTACGCTGCCGAGCCCTTCTTTTTCAACCATGCCGCACGCAGCGATTCCCGCGCCATTTACGGCAAGGTGGCCCAGGCTTTTACACTGGCCGGCAGCGTGGCTCTGGTGGGCATTGTCGCTTATCTGGATGTGGTGAAGTACTACCTCGGCCCGCAGTTGCGCGACGGCATAGGCGTCGTGCCTGTTTTGTTGTTGGCTTATCTCTTTTTGGGCTTGTATTACAATTTTTCGATATGGTATAAGCTGAGCGACCGCACCCATTTTGGCGCTTATATTTCTTTGGCCGGCGTTGTGATTACGCTTTCCATCAATGTACTGTTGATTCCGAACCTGGGGTACTATGCGACGGCTTTTGCGGCCCTGGCCTGTTATGGCTTCATGGCCTGGGCTTCGTATTGGACGGGGCGCAAGCGCTATGCCATTCCCTATCCCATGCGAAGTCTTGTTTTTTATTTGTTGACGGCTGTGGCCGTAGTGGGAATGAGTATGTGGGTACGCCGGTTTTTTGAGGGGGAATTAGGGTATGTCTTACTTGTCAACACGGTTTTGTTTATTGCTTATTCTTTGTTTATGTACAGGAGGGCGCGTCGGGATTTGTCTGTATAGTTAACACCCCCAGGCAATAAAAGCAAAAGCTCCCAGCCAAAGCAGTCCTTTCGCCAGAAAGAAGAGGAAGGCGGCAAGGCCCAGGTTTTTGAAGATTTTTTTTCTGTTTTTTTTCATGTATTTTTTTCTTCAGTTTTTCCTGCCAGTTGCCCGCAGGCTGCGTCTATGTCTTTGCCGCGGCTGCGTCGCACGGTAACCGTGATGCCTGCGTCGCTCAGGCGTTTTGCGAAAGCATTGAGGCGTTCTTCATCGGTAGCTGAGAAGGGCACGCCTTCTACCGGATTGTACTCTATGATATTGACCCGCACGGGGAAGTGTTTGCAAAGCCGGATGAGCTGTTGAGCGTCTTCCGGGCTGTCGTTGAAATTGCGCAGGGCGATGTATTCATAGCTGATGCGGTTTTTGGTTTTGCGGTAGAAGTAGCTGAGGGCCTCCGTCAGGCTTTTGAGGTTGTTGTGTTCGTTGATGGCCATGATGGCGCTGCGTTTGGCGTCATCGGCGGCGTGCAGGGAGAGGGCGAGGTTGATGCGCGCATTTTCATCGGCCAGTCGTCGGATGGCTTTGGCGATGCCGGCCGTGCTGAGCGTGATGCGCCGGGGAGAAATGCCAAATTCCTCTCCGCTTGTGCCTCTGGGCAAAAAGCGGGTGAGCAGTTCTATGCTTTTCATTACGGGCCGGTAGGTTAACAGGGGTTCGCCCATGCCCATGTAAACGATGTTGGTGAGTTTATGCCCGAATTCGCGCTGGCAAATCTGATTGACGTAAAAGACCTGGTCGTAGATCTCTGCGGCTGTGAGGTTGCGTTTCAGGCCCATTTTTCCCGTGGCGCAAAAGCTGCAGTTGAGGCTGCATCCGACCTGGGAGGAGACGCATACCGTAAAGCGCTTTTCGCGGGGTACGGGGATGAGGACGGATTCGATGAGCAAACCGTCGTGTAGTTGGAAGGCAATTTTGAGGGTGCCGTCTGTGCTTTTTTGCAGGGTTTGGATGTGCAGGGGCTGGAGTTCGAAGGCTTCCGCCAAATTTTTTCTCAGGCCTTTCGGCAAATTAGACATGGACTCAAATTCGCGGGCGCCGCGTTGCCAGAGCCAGGCGTGGAGTTGGTCGGCGCGGAAAGCGGGCTGTTGCCAGGTGTCGGTCAGGATGTGGCGCAGTTCTTCGTGAGAGAGGGAGAGGATGTCGGGTTTTGTGTTCATAGATGCAGGGAGGAGCGCCCCCAAACCGGAGGTTGGGGGCGCTTGGACTCTTAGTTCAGCAAGGCTTTTACCGTAGTAACGCGATTGCCGAGGCGTAGTTTGAAATAGTACATGCCTTTCGGCAAATTTTTGGCCTGGAAGGGCAGGATGAGGTTGCCCTGCATCATGCCGTAGTCGCGGCTGGCGACCGTGCGGCCATAGGTATCTTGTACTTCGAGGCTGACCTCTTGCGTCTCTGTCAGAGTCAGTCGGATGTTCAACTGCTCGGTAAAGGGGTTGGGGTAGGCCTGGAGCTGAATTTCTTCAGGCCGGATGCTGACCGTACCTACCGCATTGGCGATGGCTTCGTCAATGGTGGTTTCGGTAACGTTGTCTATAGAGCCGTCGGGTGCAATCAGCATGCCCACGATTTTGATTTGGTCGTAATCGTAAGCCGGCAGCAGGGTGAATGTGAAAGTGTAGGCGTGCTTTTCACCGGAAGAAATGGATGCCGGCAGGCTGTTGGGGACGCCGTCGTAGCCACCGAGAATGGCCCGGGCGACGTGATCGTAAACCATCTGAGAGGCGGGCACGGGATCGGGCAGATTTTCGTAGCCGCCCATGGGGCCTGCGCCGCCTCCGGAGTAGTAGTTGGCCTGGTTGTAGCCGGAGCCTGTACCCGTTACGTTGTCTTCAACGATGGCGACGTTCAGGCGGTAATCGCCGGAGACGTTCTCCTGGAAGCTTGCTTCGAGAGTGATGGTGAGCAGGCCGGAGTTTTCATCGTATTCGGCTTTGTTGGCCAGCAGCGCTGCGGGGGGCATTTCGACGCGTGGCAGCACAGTGCCCTCCAGCTGAGAGGGGTCCACCAATTGGTCGCGATCTACAATCACCGAGGGGAAGCCGGTAAATCCGGGGAAACTGGTCTCCCCTGCGTCGTACTCAGGTACTGCCATGGGGTCGTCGTTGTGTACAGCTACGCCCACAAAGTGGTTGGGGTAAGTCTGGGCCATGTAGTCCATGAAGACAGCACCGCGGGGGCACCAGCCACACCAGGTACCGGTGGCTTCTTCGGCCAGGATTTTCTTGCCGGGAGCCGGCGTGTAGGCATAAATGGATGCCGTAGCCTCGTTGTTGTCGGTATTCATATCGGCACTGCCATTGGGGTTGGAGACCGTGATGGTGATGTTGTTGCTGCCCGCAGCCAGCGTAAGGGGCACGGAATGCGTGAAATCCATGCTCTGCAGGCTGCCCAACGACAGGCCCGTCAGATTGTCGGTGTATTGATTGGTGCCATCGGACCAGGTGATGTCTAAGCTGGTGATGGTGTTGAGCCCCACGTTTTTGATGGTGCCTCCCACCGTCACGTCCTCTCCGGCAATACCGACGCCGGGGAGCGTTACACTGGTGGCGGCGAGGTCGAGGTCGAGAAGCATGGGCTCCTGGTATTCAAAGCCTACATCGTCTATGTAAAACAGGGCGTTGCCCGTGCTGGCTTCATAGGGATAGAAGTCGGCAGAAGCTACGCTGTTGTTGGTGTTGGAGAAAGAGCCCAGGGAGATGCCGTCTATCGAAACTTCCCAGTTGTTGGAAGTGAGGTCAATATCTACTTCAATCAAAAACCATGTATCGTGGATGTACTCACTCATGAGCAGGACGCCATCGGCCAGATTGCTCAAAGTCAGGGAGCCGTCCTGGTTGAAATAAAATTCTACTGCCCAGATGGTTCCTACAGGTTCAACAGCCTGGAAATTGAAATAAGCGCCGTTGCCTCCAACGACATACATCCAGGTGCTAAAGTGAAAAGTGCCGTCGGTGTAAACGCCGCCAAAAGGCAAGACCACATCGGCAGGGCCGCCGCTTGAAGAGCCGGCTTGCAGTTTCAGGGAGTTGTTGCCGCTATACGCCTGATCTGTGGAGACGGGGGCATCTTCACCGGGGACTCCGCCGCTCCAGGTCGTCCAGTCCGGAGAGGAGGCGGAGATCATGCTGCCCGGGGTATAGGCTTCAAAATCATCAAAAAAAGTTACCTGCGCCTGAGCCAGGCTAAAACTCAGTACGCATACAAGAGAGAAGAGTAGTCCTTTTTTCATAGTTTGGTGGTTTAAATGGACAAAATGGATGTTGGGGGGTGTACCCAAATCACTTTGTGCAGGGTATAAAAAAACTGATGCAAAATAGGGAATCTTTGCGTAATGGGGAGGGTGCTCTGCCCGGCTTTTTCTAAAAATGCCGTATGATTTGCAGAAAAAAGCCGGCACACAGGGCTTTTGCATGCCGGCTTTTACGTCTGTCAGAGTGCTACGCCAATCAGCGGTGCTGCATTTTTGAGTTCTTCATCTGCGAGATGCTCAAATTGGTGGAAGTTTTCGACAAATGCTTTGGCCAATTTGGCGGCTTGTCTGTCGTAAGCTGCGGTATCTTTCCAGGTATTGCGGGGGTTCAGAATCTCCTGCGGCACATTCGGGCAGCTACGGGGTATTTGCAGGCGGAAGGGGCCCACGGTATCCCATTCGACTTGCTCGAGTTTTCCTTCGAGTACGGCCTGGATGAGTGCCCGCGTGTGTTTGAGTTTCATGCGATAGCCTTCTCCATAGGGGCCGGCAGTCAGGCCTGTATTGATCAGCCAGACTTTGGCGCCGTGTTTTTCGATGCGTTCGCCCAACATGCGTGCATAGGTCGTTGGAGGCAGCGGCAGGAAAGGCGCGCCGAAGCAGGAAGAAAAGACGGTTTGAGGTTCTGTAACGCCCTCTTCCGTACCGGCCACTTTGGCCGTATAGCCCGAGATGAAGTGGTACATGGCCTGGGCTTTCGTCAGGCGAGCGAGGGGAGGCAGTACGCCAAAGGCATCGTAGGTGAGGAAAAAGATGTTTTTGGGATGCCCGCCCACAGAGGGTATGCGTGCATTGGCGATGTGTTCAAGGGGATAGGATACGCGGGTGTTGGGCGTGATGCTGCTGTCTTCGTAATTGGGTTTGCGGCTGCCTTCAAAGAAAGTGATGTTCTCGAGGATGGCGCCATGGCGGATGGCGCGGTAGATGTCGGGTTCTTTCTCTTCGCTCAGGTCAATGACCTTGGCGTAGCAGCCGCCTTCGAAGTTGAAGACGCCTTCATCCCACCAGCCGTGTTCGTCGTCGCCGATGAGTTGGCGATGAGGATCGGTAGAGAGTGTGGTCTTGCCGGTGCCGGAGAGGCCGAAGAAAATGGCTGTGTCTCCTTTGCTGCCCATGTTGGCAGAGCAGTGCATGGAAAGCACGTTCTTTTGATGGGGAAGTAAAAAGTTGAGTACCGAGAAAATGCCCTTTTTGACTTCGCCCGTGTACCCCGTGCCGCCGATGATGATCAGCTTGCGCGAAAAATTGATGATGGCAAAATTCTCATGCGGGGTGCCGTCTTCCTCCGGATTGGCCAGGAACTCAGGCGCATTCAGAATGGTCCACTCGGGTTCAAAATTTAAGATTTCCTCCTTAGACAGGCGCAGGAACATGTTGTTTGCGAAGTGGCTGATCCAGGGGTATTCGGAAATGACGCGGATGTTCAGGCGGTATTTCTCTTCGGCACAGGCTGCTACATCGCGTACATAGATTTCTTTGTCATCGAAGTAAGCCGCTACCTTTTGGGCCAGCTTGTCAAAAGCCGCCGGCTCAAAAGGCTGGTTGATGTCGTTCCAGTCCACACTTTCGCGGGTGAGTTCGTCTTTGACAATGAAGCGGTCTTTAGGCGCCCGGCCTGTGAATTTGCCGGTATAGACTACGAGGGCACCTGTGTCGGAAAGCACGGCCTGCTTCTTGCAGATGGCATGCTCATCCAGTTCTTCAGGTGTCAGATTCCAATAAGCCTTAGACGGTTTTTGAATGCCACAATAGCTCAAATCCGCCTTGGGGTTTCTGGGTCCGAAGGTATTCATGTCAGCGCTGTTTTGGTTGTGATAGATACCCGTGGGTGCTGTAAATCTGAAGTCGCCACACGGGGGTAAAAGTAAGTGTGGTTTAGGTCTTATCGTCGGGAGATCATCACCTTTGTGCCCGGCAGATGGTGTTCTAAACGCAGGTTTTAGTTGATTTCGTGGCGCAAAGGTAGGTTTATTTGTCAGATTTCAAACAATAGCTGATTAATTTCGTGTAGGATATGAACGTGATGAACGTGATGAACGTGACGAGCCGGCGGGGCGGGCTGAAGCCTGCCCGCAAGTTTGGCAGGCTTTAGCCTGCCGGAGAGAAGGGGAGAGGGGGGGGTTGTAGGCGTCATCCGCGCCTACCTGCTGCAGGCAGGTTCTATTGGCTACTTAGGCCTTAATAGAACGCGGATGACGCGGATGACGCGGGTTTCCGCGGATTTTTTAGCTGGTTCAACTTAATAGCTTGGTTTCTGATGGAGACAGGTAGCCAAAAACTTAATGAATCATTGTTTCAAAAAGGTTCCTAAAATTTGCAAAAATCAAGCAGAAGTCGTATGTTTGCAGTGGAACTGCGATGTAGCTGCTTTTGCGCGAAGCGGCTGTGTGTGGAGTGCTCTGCCTGAGAAGCGCCAATTCATCAAGGAGGCAGGCGGTTCCGGTCCTTGGATTCTGTGGGGTGTTGTGGGAGTGGTTCTTTGGGGGTGAGGGGAAAGTGTTTATGGGATTTGGGTGCTATGAAAAAATAAAAATTTGAATAACTACGG
>JALVES010000233.1 GCA_027030635.1 Saprospiraceae bacterium
TAGCGCCTTTAATCCTCGAAATGAAAAGGAAACGGCTTTATGCGTTGAAATAAGGGTTGCAGGGGAAAGAAGCTTTTAGCGTCTTAGCGAGAAATATAACTCACCACGGAGTTCACGGCGCTCACGGAGTGTTCACGGAGGGAATCTCCGCGTGCTTCAGTGCGATACCATAAAAAAAAAGAGCAGCAAAAGCTGCTCTCTTTTTTGCCGAAAGGCACAAAAACTTACTGAAACCTCACCGTTACCGTCTCATTGATCCAGCAACCCACTTTGGCTTTTGAGCCGGCTTTGACGCCTCGCATAAAGCCTTCCTGGCCGTCGGGTTTGTGGCTGTTGTAGCGGCCGATTTTTTTATTGGCTTCTTCGGCCACTTCGGGGTCTATGGATTTGGCGTAGGCGTATTTGTCTATGGCGGCGAGGATGACGAGGCCGCGCTCGAAGGCATCGCTGCCGCAGGAGTTGGCGGACATGGCGTAGAGGTCGCCGATGAGCATGTAGGGGGCGCCCCAGTTGTCTTTGAGCTTGGCGGCTTTGTAGGCCAGGCTGCGTGCTTTGCCGAACTGCTTCAACTTGCGGCCGTAGATGGAGGCCTGGGCGAAGTAATAGCCGGCAATCTGTTCGTCATCGCCGCCTTCGGCTTTGGCTTTTTCGATGGCTTCGTCGTACTTGGCGATGGCTTCCGGGTATTTGCCTTGATCGTACAGGTCCTTGGCATGGGCGCCCGGATTTTTGGCGTAGAATTCGGCGAGGCGTTCGGCATTTACTTTTTCTACGACCTTTTCGTATTGGGCTTTGATCTCGGCCACCAGCGGGTCGGAGTCGTCGCAGCCTTGTTTGACGAGGCGGTTGTAGAAGCGCTTGAGCATCTCGTAATCTTCGGGATGGGCGCGGAATTCGGGCTCGAATTTGGCTTTGTAATATTCGCAGTCAAAGATTTCCGGCTCGATGGGGGCGATGACGCCCTCCATGGCTTTTTTGGCCTGCTCGTAGTAGCTGCCGTATTCTTTGTTGTTGGCGATGTTGTAATCCGCAATTTCGTACAGCTTGAGGATGACCTCGCGTGCGCGTGCGGCATCCATGCGCTGGTTTTGGTATTCGTAAACGACGATGCGGGAATAGGGGTCTATGATGATGTATTCGCAATTGTTGCCGCCTTTTTCGATGGCTGCATCCAGCGTTTCTATGACCCGGGCGTAGGGCGTGCGCAGATTGTAGAACATGTCATAGGCCTTGCGTCCCAGCAATTTGGCCTCGTCGCCGTAGCAATTCATCTGCTCGTCGTAGAGGCGCAGAATCCAGTCGGCCAGTTCTTTTTTTCTGGCTTCGTCGGTTTCCTTTTGATAGAGATGGAGGAGTATTTTGCGTCCGTCGCGATAATGCGAACTGCGCTTGCCATCGGCAGCGGGTGCCAGCTCGTAGGCCGTTTTCCAATAGGGGAAGGCCTCGTCGTAGTTTTCCTCTTTGAAGAACTGTCGGTAGAGGACGTGAGCATCTTCAGCTTCTTCCTGAAAGTCTTTGTCCACCCAATTGCGACAGGGATCATCCTCTTTGGCCGTAGTGGCGGCTTCTTCTGTGGATGCGTCCTGAGCATTAGCCCTCCCCTGTGTCCACAGAGAGGCAGGCGTAAGGCTCAAAAAAAGTACAAAGAACAAGCTCAGCTTGATGGCATACTTTCGTGTAATCATAATCATTCAAATTTGCGTTTGTAAAACCAGGTGTTGTCGTTCAGCGTAAAACCGACGGAGAGTTTTAATCGCGTTTCTTGCAGTTGTGTGGGGTTGCCGAAGCGGCTGGCCTGGAAGCCAAAATGGATAAAGGAGGTTTGCTGCCTCGCTAATATAATCGGGAAAGCAGCGCCCAATGTTATACCGGTTTCTGTTAATGTTGTGGTAATGCTGCGGGGGTCTTTGCGATGGAAGAAACCCGCGCGGTAGCGAATGCGCTTGAAATAGTTGTTGTAAGAGGCGTAGTCGGGCACGTATTCGGCGCCGATGGAGATGCGCCAGGCGTCGCTGAGTTGCTCGGGCTTGGCGGGATTTTGGTACTGACTCCACATCTGCATGCTGTACTCCGCGCCTATGCGCCATTTGTTTTTGTCTATGAACATCAGGCCGAAGGCGAAGCGGGCCGGCAATTTGCCCTTTTCGCGCAATTCCTGCTGATAGAGTACGGTGTCAGACAGCGAAGGCGCCTGGGCATTGACCGTGCGATAGACCTTGGTGCTGGTGGTGTAGAAATTCGTGGCCGGCTTGCCGCTCAGGCCGAAAATCATCATGCGATCGGTGCTTTTTTCGCCCTCTTCATCTTTGAAGCGGTGGCGGTACATCAGCCCGGCATCCCAGTACACACCCGTAACGGTCAGGTCGTCGGAGAAGTCGTTGCTGTAGGCCAGGCCGATGCCCTGAAAGATGACCGTGCGGGTGTATTCCAACTGCCCGAAGAGGTAGCCGGCTTTGAGGCCCAGAGCCAGGTCTTTGTAGCGCAGTGCTCCGGCCCAGTAGAGCAGATTGGTGCTGCCGGCGCCTACGAAGTAGTTGAAGGTGGTGTCCTCCGGCTGCTCGCTTATGGAGAGCACGTTGTAGTCCATTTTGGAGTAGGGCTGCAGGCCCAGTCCCATGCCCGTATGCCAGTCGGAGCGCTTGCGCTCGCGGGCTTCGTTGATGGGGTTTTTGAGGGGGAAGCCCAGAGCGAGATAAGTCATGTTGCCCGCCCAGGCATCCGTTTTGCCGTCTTCGGAGGCGCTTTTGAGCTGCGTGTATTTGGCGTAAAGCCCGCTTTCAAAAGCCGTTGCCCGCAGGAAAGCATAGGAGGCGGGATTGCCGACATTGAGAAAGAGCGGATGGTAATTGGCCGCGCTCAAGCCGCCCAGCGAATTTTGATGGACCAGGTAGCCCGCGTCCTGCTCGCCCAGGCCATAGCGCGAGTAAGGAGAATTGTCCTGGGGCTGCTGTGCAAACAGCGCCATGGCCGGAAAAAGGAAGGTACAGATGTAGAAAATCCGTTTAAACATTGTGTAGTAAAATTTCGTTCAGCCCCCGCAATACTAAATTTGGGAGCACAAATATCTCTCTTTTCAGCTTATCCGCCAAAAAAGAAGCGTCGCCGCCCGTGAGAAGGACTTTTAAAGGGCCATATTGTCGTTCGGCGGAGGCGATGAAGCCCTCTATTTCCAACAAGGCGCCCTGTAAAGCCCCGAGCAGCAGGGCCTCTTCGGTGGTTTTCCCGAGTCGAATCGAATCTCCGGTCTCGCCTCCGGGCAATCGCTTTGCAGCAGGCCGCGGCAGCCCGTCGGTAAACCGGTGCATCGCATCGAGCCGCATATCGAGACCCGGGGAGATGCTGCCACCCTCAAAAGCGCCCTCAATCAGCAGGTCGAGGGTGATGCAGGAGCCGGCGTCTATGATGAGGCAGTTGGCCCCTCCAAACTGCGCATAAGCACCCACGGCGGCAGCGAGGCGGTCGGGCCCCAGCGTCTCCGGCGTGCGATAGCGGTTTTTGACGGGCAGCGGAGTGTCGGTTTGCAGTCGGACTGTTTTTATGCCTTTCGGCAAATGGAGTTGCGTTGCCTCAAAATGCTTTCTCACACTGGAATAGATGAGCCATTCGGGCAGAGGGTTGTACAGGCTCTCCCAGGCTTTCCGCTTTGTTGGGGAAATGACGCCTTCGGAAGACGTTTCCAGACGGCCGCTGCGTACCAACTTCCGCCCTTCGAACAGGCCGAATTTGATGTGGGTGTTTCCGATGTCTAAGCTCAGGTTCATCAGTGCTTGAAGTGTCGTACTCCGCTAAAGACCATGCAGAGGCCGTGTTGGTTGCAGTAAGCGATGCTGTCTTGATCGCGTATGGAACCTCCCGGCTGTACGACGGCGCTGATACCGGCCTTGTGGGCGGCCTCCACCGAGTCGGCAAAGGGGAAAAAGGCATCGGAGGCCAGCACGGAGCCGGCGGGGTCGAAGCCCATGCGCCGGGCTTTTTCGATGGCTTGTCTGAGGGCATCTATGCGGCTGGTTTGGCCACAGCCCATGCCGATGAGCTGGCGGTTTTTGGTTACTGCAATGGCATTGGATTTGAGGTGCTTGACCACGCGATTGGCGAAGAGCAGTTCCTGCAAAAGCGCTTCATCGGCTCGTTTTTCGGTAACGGGGTGCAGCTCTTCAGGCGTTTCGCTTTTGAAGTCGGCATCCTGTTGCAGCACGCCCCCGAGCAGCGATTTGAATTGCCGTGCGGGCAGTCGCTCGTCTTTCAGTTGCAGGACGATGCGTTTTTTCTTTTTGAGCAGGATTTCTTTGGCCCTTTCGGAAAATGCCGGAGCGACCAGCGCCTCGTAAAAGATCTCGTTGATGGCTTCGGCCGTGGCCTCGTCTATGGCGGTGTTGGCGATGATGATGCCTCCGAAGGCAGAGACGGGGTCGCCGGCCAGAGCAGCCTGCCAGGCTTCGAATACCGTTTCGCGCTGAGCCAGGCCACAGGGGTTGGTGTGCTTCAGCACGGCCACCGTCGGCTTTTCGCCCCGAAATTCGTTGATGAGGTTGAGGGCGGCGTCTATGTCCACGAGATTGTTGTAGGAGAGCTCTTTGCCGCCGAGCTGCAGGAAGCGCTCGTTCAGCGGGCCGAAGAAGTGTGCTTTTTGATGGGGGTTCTCTCCATAGCGCAGGCTGATGGCAGGGCGGGCATCGGCTTTGAAGGCGATAGGCGCTTCTTCCTCATCAAAGTAGGAGAAAATGGCCATGTCGTAATGCGAGGAGACCTCAAAGGCGCGGCGGGCGAGATGACGCCGCTCTTCCATCTCGCTAAAGGCCTGCTCGCGCTCAAGCATTTTCTGCAGATAGCCGTAGTCTTCGCGCGAGGGCACGATGACCACATCGCCGAAGTTCTTCGCTGCCGCGCGTATCAGGGCAATGCCGCCAATGTCTATTTTTTCGACGATTTCCTCTTCGCTGCCGCCGCCGGCTACGGTTTGCTCAAAGGGGTAGAGGTCCACGACCACCAGGTCTATTTCGGGGATCTCGTATTCCCTCAGTTGCGCCAGATGCGCCTCTTCGCGGCGGGCGAGGATGCCCCCGAAGACTTTGGGATGCAGCGTCTTCACCCTGCCGTCAAGAATGGAAGGGTAAGAAGTGAGGTCCTCCACAGCTGTAACGGGCAGGCCGAGGGATTCTAAAAAGGCCTTGGTACCGCCGGTGGAGATGAGTTCAACTCCCAACTGATGCAGGCGGCGGGCAATGGGCTCCAATCCGTCTTTGTGATACACGGAGAGCAGGGCTTTTTGGATGGGCTTGCGTTTCATCCCGCAAAGTTAAGTAAGAATGTGGACGCTTCGCGTCTAATGTGGACGCTAACGCGTCTAATGTGGCGCCTGCGGCGCTAATGTGGAAGCCTTGCGGCTTCTAATGTGATTTTACGCTCGCTGCGCATCGCGTGGAAAATGGAAAATGAGCTCTCCGTGAACACTCCGTGAGCGCCGTGAACTCCGTGGTGAGTTATATTTCACCGCTTCCGCCAATTCCACCGCTTCCACCAAAAATTCAATCACACTTGAAAAAATCACCCTTTCGGTCAAAAAAATCAAATACATTTGAAAAAATCCGTACCTTTGGTGCGAAAAAAAGCACTTTTGTCATGTTTGAACGCGTATTCCGGGCTTTGGAGGAAGTAAATCCCTGGGCGGCCCCTTACACAGCGCTTGGATTTTGGCGCGAGGCTTATTTGCAGAGGTTGAAGCCCTTTTTGGGCAATCGCCTGGTCAAGGTTTTGCTCGGACAGCGCCGTACAGGGAAAAGCTATTTGCTTCGGCAGCTCATTCATTTTCTGATGGGGGAAAAGGGCGTGCCCGGCAAGAACATTTTTTACCTGAATAAAGAGTACTTTGGTTTTGATGAGGTGCGGACAGCTTCCGATTTGGAGGAAGTTTTTCGCTATTACCTCGAGCGGATGAATCCGGAAGGCAGGGTTTACATTTTTCTGGATGAGATTCAGAATGTGCAGCGCTGGGAGCTGTTTGTCAATTCTTACAGCCAGCATCTCAGTGGCCGCTATGAAGTTTTTGTTACGGGCTCCAACAGTACTTTGCTTTCATCTGAGTTGGCGACTTTTTTGTCGGGTCGCTATGTAGAGTTTTTTGTTTACCCCTTCAGTTTTGAGGAGTATTGTGCCTGGCTTGGCAGGGAGCGCAGCCAATCCTCTTTTCTGGAGTACATTCGCATAGGCGGTCTTCCGGAATTACTGACTTTGTCTTCGGAAGAAGTACGGCTACACTACCTGTCAAGCCTCAGGGATACGATTATTTTGCGCGACATTGTGGAGCGCTACCGCATCAAAGAGCCCGTTTTGTTGGAGCGTTTGTTCAATTTTCTAAGTGCAAATACGGGCAATCTGACTTCCATCTCTTCCATCATCAAATATTTTAAGCAATGGCAAAAAAAGACCAATTATGAGACTCTGAGCGCCTATATAGACTACCTCCTTCGCAGTTTCCTCATCCACAAGGCGCCACGCTATAAGCTGAGGGGGAAGGAAACGCTTGGAGGCGCTGCAAAATATTACCTGAATGACCCCGCTTTCCGGACTTATCTGCACGGCTATTACCCCACAGATGTGGGCTATCATCTGGAGAATTACGTGTTCATGTATTTAAAGGCCTGTGGCTACAGGGTCTATGTGGGCATTTTGGACGGGAAAGAAATTGACTTCGTAGCCGAAAAGGGCACTGACAGGCTTTACATCCAAGTGGCCTATTTGCTCAGCGACCCCAAAGTCATCCGGCGAGAGTTTGGCAACCTGCAAGCCATCCCCGACAACTACCCCAAATGGGTGCTCTCCATGGACGATTCCACCTTTTCTGATTTTGAAGGCATCCGCCATGGGAGGATTTGGGAATTTAGGGTGTAGGGGGGCGGTTGTCGGTTGTCTGTTGTCGGTTGTCTGTTGTCCGTTGTCGGTTGTCTGTTAGGATCGGGGTGCTGACGTAAGGAAGACCCCCGAGCCGGCCTGATTTGAACAGTTGTCGGTTGTCTGTTGTCTGTTGGTGGAATCGGCGAAATCGGGGGAATCGGGGAAATCGGGGGATGGTTTATTGTGTATCATGTGTCGTTGGTTTAATGTTTAATTGGTTTTTGGTTGTTGGGCGGGCTTTAGCCCGTCAATTGGTACAGCGGGCTTTAGCCCGCTAAGTTGGTATAGCGGGCTTTAGCCCGCCGCTAACCTCGCGATGCGCAGCGAGCGTAAAATCACATTAGTACGCGAAGCGTTCCACATTAGCGCCGCAGGCGCCACATTAGACGCGAAGCGTCCACATTCATAAAAAAAGGCCGGACAAAAGCCCGACCTTTCATCTCAAATCAGCGGCGTATCCAGCTTGCTGAGGGATTCGTGGATTTCCTCCTGGGTGATTTCGTGTTCGACCAGTTTGCCGCTGAGGTAGTCGTCGTAGGCGGCGAGGTCCAGGTATCCGTGGCCACAGAGGTGGATGAGGATGGTCTCGCTTTTGCCTTTTTCTTTGCAGCGTTTGGCTTCGGCTACGGCGGTGGCGATGGCGTGGGTCGTCTCCGGTGCGGGGATGATGCCTTCGGTGCGTGCGAAGAGCAGGCCTGCTTCGAAGCACTCCAGTTGGTTGTGGGCGCGGGCTTCGATCAGCTTGTCGTTGAGCAATTGGCTGACGATGGCTCCGGCTCCGTGGTAGCGCAGTCCGCCTGCGTGTATGGGGGCGGGCACGAAGTTGTGTCCCAGGGTGTACATGGGCAGCAGAGGCGTCATGCCAACGGTGTCGCCGAAGTCGTAGCGGAATTGTCCCCGCGTGAGCTTGGGACAGGAAGCCGGCTCGCTCGCTATGCAGCGGATGTTTTTGCCCTCTTCAAAATTGAGGCGAAGGAAGGGGAAGGATATCCCCGCGAAGTTGGAGCCGCCGCCGAAGGGAGCCACCACGATGTCGGGCATGTCGCCCGCCTTTTCCATTTGCAGGATGGCCTCCTGGCCAATGACCGTTTGGTGCATGAGCACGTGGTTGAGCACGCTGCCGAGGGCGTATTTGGTGCTTTCGTCCTGTGCGGCTACTTCCACCGCTTCCGAAATGGCGATGCCGAGGCTGCCCGGAGAGTCGGGGTCTTCAGCGAGGATTTTGCGTCCGGCTTCAGTCAGATCGGTGGGCGAAGCGTGGACTTTGGCGCCCCAGGTGTTCATCATCACCTTGCGGTAGGGCTTTTGGTGGTAGCTGATTTTTACCATGAAGACCTCGCACTCCAGGCCGAATTTTTCGCAGGCAAAGCTCAAGGCGCTGCCCCACTGGCCGGCGCCGGTTTCGGTAACGATGCGCTTGACGCCCTCCTCGCGGTTGTAGTAGGCCTGCGCCACAGCCGTGTTGGGTTTGTGCGAGCCGCTGGGGCTGACGCCTTCGTACTTGTAGTAAATCTTAGCCGGCGTATCCAGCGCTTTTTCTAAGGCATAAGCGCGGTACATGGGCGTGGGCCGCCAGTGCTTGTAAACGTCCCTGACTTCTTCGGGGATTTCTACCCATTTGTCCTGGCTGACTTCCTGCATGATGAGGGCCATGGGGAAGAGCGGCGCCAAAGCCTCGGGGCCAATGGGCTCTTTGGTGCCCGGATTGAGAGGCGGCAGTGGCTTGTTAGGCATGTCGGCCACAATGTTGTACCACTGCGTCGGAATTTCCTTTTCAGAAAGGAGGATTTTTTTGTTTTTCATGAAAGTGCTTTTATTGGGTGATCGTAAATGTAGATCACAAATATATGCGTTTCATTTTATATCTTTGCTTATAGGATGGAAAAAAATATCAGCATCAAAGCCCTGTCTTTTGATGCCCTGCTCGTGGAGTTTGAACAGCGCATAGCGCCTGAAATCCTTTGGCAGGTGCTGGCCCTGGAGCAATTGGTGCAAGAGCATTTGCCGAAAGGCATACGGGAAACGCTGCCTGCTTATGCCTCCCTGGCCGTTTTTTACGAGCCTTCTTTTTGGGCTTTCGCCAAATTAAAAAGCGCTGTTCTGGATTTGCTGCCTCTGCTGCCGAAGACGGCATCCCATTTGCCCTCCGGGAGGAGGCAGGCGAAAGGCAAAAAACAAATGAAAGTCAAAAGCTGGGAAGTCCCTGTTTGTTACGGAGGCTCATTGGGCCCCGACTTGCGTCAAATGGCAGAAGAGCGGGGCGTGAGCGAAGAGCGCCTGGTGGAATGGCACTCGGATCGTCCCTATTCGGTATATATGCTGGGCTTTATGCCGGGCTTTGTCTATCTGGGCGAACCGGATGAACGTCTGCATCAGCCTCGCCGCAGTAAGCCCCGGGCGCGGGTGGCAGCCGGCAGCGTGGCCATAGGCGGCAGGCAAACGGGGATATACGCCCTGGCCGGGCCGGCAGGTTGGAACATCATCGGGCGCACGCCGGTGGAATTGTTTCAGTTGAGGGAAGAAAACCCCTCGCCTTTCCGCCCGGGCGATGTGCTGCGCTTTGTGCCCATCAGTAAGCGGGAATTTGAAGCTCAGCAAGCCCTCTGGCAGGCCGGCCGGCACCCTCTGCAAAAGCAATGGTATGATTGAAGTGCTGAAAGCGGGTATGTACTCCACCATACAGGATACGGGGCGGGCGGGCTTCCGGCGGTATGGCATTCCACCCGGGGGTGTCATGGATGCTGAGGCCGCGGCCCTGGCCAACCGGCTCGTCGGGAACGGACGCCACGCGCCTCTGTTGGAATGCCTGTTAGAAGGTCCTGCGCTTGCCTTTCATGCGCCGGCTTGGGTGGCTCTGACGGGAGCTGATATGCAGCCCTTGTTGGCGGGCGTTTCGGCGCCCATGTTTTGCAGTTTTTTTGTGGAGGCCGGCGAGACGCTCGTGCTCGGCAGAGCAGTTGCGGGCCGCTGTACTTATCTGGCGCTGAGTGGAGGCATTCGGGCAAAGCGGCATTTTGGTAGTTGCGCGACCTACCCCCTCGCAAAGCTCGGCGGTTTAAAAGGGCTGCCGTTGGAAAGGGGAGACGTTTTACATCCCGCTGCTTCATCTCCTGTGCGACTGCGCAGGGCAGAGCCAAAGATCTATCCTTCGGCAGGGGATGTGACAGAAGTCCCCTTTAAGCCCGGCCCCGAATGGGAGCTTTTGCCGGAAGAAGCACGTGCGTTTTTTTTGAGCCGAACATTTACCCTGAGCGCGAGCAGCAATCGCGCCGGCTTTTACTTCGAGGAGCAGATCCCTCTCCAACAGCCTTTGCCCGAGCGAATCTCTTCGCCCACAGCTCCCGGCTGCCTGCAGTGGACGGGCGGCGGACAACTCATACTCCTCATGCCCGATGGCCCGACCGTGGGCGGCTATCACCGCGCAGCCTGGCTCTCGCCGGAAAATTTGTGGAAGGTCGCTCAACTGCCACCCGGAGCCAGGATCAGGTTTTATATCTCACCTTCCCATTCTTTATAGAAGGTTTCCAGATAGCGGAGCATGAAAGCATGGCGCTGCTCTGCCATCGCTCTGCCGGTGGCCGTGTTCATGCGGTCTTTGAGCAGCAGGAGTTTTTCGT
>JALVES010000234.1 GCA_027030635.1 Saprospiraceae bacterium
CGGTCTGGTATTTGCAATTGCGGGGCGCCGGGCATACAGAGGAGATGCTCTTTATGCGGGATGTACTTTGGTTTAAGAGCCTCAACATCCACTATGCCATTGGCGTAGATGGAATTTCCGTGGCTTTAATTCTGCTGACAGCCATTGTTTTGTTTGCGGGGGTCTTCATCTCCTGGCACATGCAGGAGTTGTCGAAAGAGTTTTTCATCTCGCTCATCGTACTCGGCACGGGTGTATTCGGTTTTTTCATTTCGCTGGATTTGTTCACCATGTTTCTCTTTTACGAGTTGGCGGTAATACCCATGTACCTGCTGATCGGCATTTGGGGCACGGGCCCGCGAGAGTACGCAGCCATGAAGTTGACGCTGATGTTGATGGCCGGTTCGGCTTTCCTCCTCGTGGGGATTTTGGGACTTTATTTCAATTCTGCTCCTGAGGGAGGCCAGCTCACTTTCAACATCCTGGAAATTGCGCGTTTGGATTTGCCGATGAATATGCAGCGCTTTTTGTTTCCCTTGATTTTTATGGGCTTTGGCGTTTTGGGAGCCCTCTTCCCCTTCCACACCTGGTCGCCCGATGGTCACGCTTCGGCCCCGACGGCCGTGTCCATGTTGCACGCCGGTGTTCTGATGAAACTGGGGGGCTATGGAGCTTTTCGCGTGGCCATGTATTTGCTGCCCGCTGCCGCGGCGGAGATGTCCTGGATATTTATCATTCTGACGGCCATCAGCGTTTTGTACGGAGCTTTTGGAGCCTTGCGGCAAACGGATTTGAAGTACATCAATGCCTACTCTTCGGTCAGCCACTGCGGTCTGGTGCTTTTTGCCGTTTTGATGTTGAATAAGACCTCTTTCGATGGCGCCGTCTTGCAGATGCTCTCACACGGCCTGATGACAGCGCTTTTCTTTGCCCTGATCGGCATGTTGTACGAGCGCATGCACACGCGCGACATTTACAAAATGGGTGGCCTGATGAAAGTCTTGCCGGTCATTTCCTCGGTTTATGTCATTGCCGGCCTGGCTTCTTTGGGCCTGCCGGGTTTAAGTGGCTTTGTAGCTGAGATGACGATTTTTGTAGGCGCCTTTCAGCATGAAGATTTGTTTTACCGCATTGCTGTCATCGGCTCGGTTTCTGCCATCGTGGTAACGGCGGTTTACATCCTACGAGCCGTAGGCATCATGTTGATGGGCCCCCTGAAGAATCCCGCCTTTGCCGACTTGCCGAAAGCGGCCTGGCAGGAGCGCCTCGGCATTCTCTTGTTGTTGGTGCCCATTGCAGGCATGGGCATGTTCCCCGGCTGGCTGTCGGATATGATCATGAACAGCCTGGACCACATTGTGGCGAAGTTTTAGAACAAAAAATTTATTTTTTCAACCCCTTTTGGGTTTGAAAATAAAATAAACACACCATGGATTGGCAAAAACTCATTCTGATGCGCGACGAACTGTCTTTGACAGTTTTGCTTTTGCTGTTGTTGGTCTTGGAAATCGCTATGGATAGCCGGCGCAAGCAACAATTGCCAACGATTGCTTTGGCTTTGTTTGCTCTCCACACTGCGCTGGGCTTTTTGCCCCTGGCATCGGGTCAATTGTTTGGGGGGATGTTTCACACGACCCCCATGCTGCAATTGATGAAGAATGTTTTGAACACAGGCGTTTTCCTGGTCTTGTTGCAGGCTCACGCTTACGTGCGCAGCGAGTGGGTGGGCCGCGAGCGAATGACAGAGTTTTACTTTCTCTTGTTTTCCTCTCTGCTGGGCGCCTATTTCATGATTTCTGCCGGCGATTTTTTGATGTTTTATTTGGGCTTGGAACTGGCCTCTTTACCGGTGGCGGCTTTGGCGGCTTACGAGTTGAGCAGGCAGCGTTCGGCCGAGGCGGGCATCAAGCTGGTGTTGTCGGCAGCGCTGGCTTCCGGCGTTTTGTTGTTAGGCATTTCGTTTTTGTATGCCACCGGCGGCTCCATTTACTTTGAAGATTTGCAGAAGGGGCTTTCGCCAAATGCGCTCTCTGTGCTGGGTTTTTTGTTCTTCTTCTCGGGTTTGTCTTTCAAGATATCGCTGGTGCCCTTTCATTTTTGGACGGCCGATGTTTACGAGGGCGCTCCCATCAGCGTAACCTCTTACTTATCGGTGGTCTCCAAGGGCGCTGCCGTCTTTGTGTTGGGCATTTTGCTGGTGCAGTTGTTTCCCCTTTACGCCGACATCTGGCGCGAGATTTTGGTCGTCATTGCCATCTTGACCATGACGCTGGGCAACCTCTTTGCCTTGCGGCAAACGAACATGAAGCGCTTTCTGGCCTTCTCTTCCATAGCCCAGGCGGGCTTCATCCTCCTCGGCCTGCTTGCCGGCGACAGCCGGGGAATGACTGCCGTGGTGTATTTTGTACTGATTTACGCCTTCTCCAACCTCGCTGCCTTCGGCGTAGTCCAGGCCATTGCCCTGCATACGGGCAAAGAAAAGATGAGCGAGTACGAAGGCTTATACCGCAGCAACCCCCGTCTCAGCCTGGTCATGCTGCTGGCCATGTTCTCCCTGGCGGGTGTCCCTCCGGTAGCGGGTTTTTTCGGCAAGTTCTTTCTCTTCATGAGCGCTGCCGGAGCCGGTTATTACGGCCTGGTACTGGTGGCCGTCATCAACGTAGTCATCTCCCTTTATTACTATCTGCTGGTGATTCGCGCGATGTTCCTGCGCAAATCCGAACAGCCCATAGCGCATTTCGTTTCCGACCTGCCCATGCGCATAAGCCTGGTTTTGTGCGTCGCGGGCATCCTCTTCCTCGGCTTGTACAGCCCGGTGTATGAGTGGGTGCTGGGGTTGGTGTTGTGAGTTGTCGGTTGTCGGTTGTCGGTTGTCAGTTGTCAGTTGTCAGTTGT
>JALVES010000235.1 GCA_027030635.1 Saprospiraceae bacterium
GGAGAAAGCGCTCTTTGCAAGAGCCCGGCGCCAAAGAACAACTGATAAAAAGCGATTTTTCATACAATCCTGCGTTTTGGATGAACAAAAAAGTTTCCGTCGCAGGATGCTGTGGCTGAGTGGTGAGGTATGGCTTGCATAACTCCCTTCCCGGCATTACCCGGGCAGGTTCAAAGGGTATGATCTCAGCTTGAGGGCCCGGCACTTGCCTGGCCTACAGCACCCCTGTTTGAGTGCAAAGGTAGTATTTTTCTTATCTTTGAGCAAACAAACAAGGCCAATGAAAGACATCACCCAAAAAATTTTCAGGCAGCAGCAAAACGAAATCACTGAGTACCACACCTATCTCGAGCTCTCGCGCATGGCCAAAGACGAGCACAACCGCAAGACTTTGGAGCGCATCGCCGAGCAGGAACGCGGGCACTATCAATTCTGGAAAAAGATCACCGGCAAGGACGCAGAACCCAAACAGAGAAAAATCCGCTGGCACATTCTGCTGGCCAAAATCTTTGGGCTGTCGTTTTCTCTGAGGCTGTTAGAGCGGGGCGAAGCTCAGGCCCAGGCTTTTTATGAATCCGTTACGGACGTCTATCCCGAGGCCGAGGCCATACGCGAAGACGAGATGAAGCACGAACAGGAGCTGATCGAAATCCTCAACGACGAGCGCCTCAAGTATGCCGGCGCCATCGTGCTGGGCCTCAACGATGCCCTGGTAGAATTTACGGGAACCCTGGCCGGACTGACCTTCGCCTTTGGCAACAACCTCATCGTCGGCACCACCGGACTGGTGATGGGTGTGGCCGCTTCGCTCTCCATGGCCGCTTCGGGCTATCTGGCCTCGCGGGAAGACGACTACGGAGAGACCAATCCCATCACCTCGGCCATCTATACCGGCGTGGCTTATCTGCTGACCGTGGCCTTTTTGGTATTCCCCTACCTCATTCAAAGCGACCCCTACATCGCTTTGGGCGGCATGCTGCTCACCACCATCTTGATCATTGCGGGCTACACTTTTTACATATCTGTTGCCAAAAACATCTCTTTTTCCAGGCGCTTTTGGGAGATGGCGCTGATCTCCATGGGCGTTGCGGCCATCTCTTTTGGCATAGGAACGCTGGTGAAGATCGTCTTTGGCGTTGAGGTATAAAGCCTGCCCTACCCGAGCACTTTTTTGCCCACCTCCAGCATATAGGCTTTGGCGGCCTCGTACTCATTGGGAATTTTGCCTTCGAGTATGGCTTCGCGTATGGCATCTTTGATCAGGCCCACGTTCTTGGAAGGCGGGATGCCAAAGGTCGCCATGATCTCTTCACCCGAAATCGGCGGCTGCCAGTTGCGCAGCCGGTCTTTGGCCTCGACTTCCTGCAAGCGCTTTTTGAGAAATTCGTAATTGCGTAAATAGCGCCTGACTTTGCGGTCGTTTTTAGACGTGATGTCTGCCCGCGCCAGCAACATCAGGTCTTCCAAATCATCTCCGGCCTCGAAAAGCAGGCGGCGCACGGCCGAGTCCGTGATTTCCTCCTTCGTCAGGCTGATGGGGCGCAGATGCAGGCGGACGAGTTTTTGCACATAGCGCATTTTTTCGTCTAAGGGCAGTTTCATGCGCTTAAAAATGCGCTTGACCATGCGGGCGCCAACCACTTCGTGGCCGTGGAAGGTCCACCCCTGCCCTTCTTCAAAGCGCTTCGTGGGCGGCTTGGCGATGTCGTGCAAAAGCGCTGCCCAACGCAGCCAAAGGTTGTCCGCCGGGCGGGCGGGTTTAAAACTTTCCCGACTCTTTTCTGCCTCTCCGGAAGGCGCTGCGGCAGCGGGCAATTCTTCGGCAGCTTCTTCAAAAATGCCTTTTTCGTTTTCGGCGGCTTTCGCCAAATGTACCAAGCGGTCAACCACTTCCAGCGTGTGATAAAAATTGTCTTTGTGGGCAATGCCCTTCCGCACCTCCACGCCATGCAGCGCGTACAGCTCCGGAAAAATAATTTCCAACAGCCCTGTGTCGAACAACAGTTTAAACCCGATAGAAGGTTTATCGGCCATGAGGATTTTATTCAACTCCGTCGTGATGCGCTCGCGGGAGACAATGCGAATGCGCTCCTTGTTGCGCGGAATGGCCGCCAGCGTTTTTTCCTCTATGGTAAAATTCAGTTGCGTGGCAAAGCGTATGGCGCGCATCATGCGCAGGGGATCGTCGGAGAAAGTTTTGTCGGGCTCTAAGGGCGTGCGCAAAATGCCGTTATTCAGGTCTTTCACGCCTTCAAAGGGGTCTATCAGGCTGCCGTAATCTTCCTCATTCAGGCTGATGGCCAGGGCATTGATGGTAAAGTCGCGGCGATTCTGATCGTCCTCAAGCGTGCCGTCCTCAACCACGGGCTTGCGCGAATCGCTGCGGTAAGACTCCTTGCGGGCGCCCACAAATTCTATCTGGAAATCGCCGTATTGAAGCATGGCCGTGCCAAAGCGCTTGTAAACCGCCAAATGAGGTTTGGGCGAAAGCCTCTCCCCCACTGCTTTTGCCAAAGCAATGCCGCTGCCCACACAAACCACATCAACATCCACCGAGGGGCGCCCCAGCAACAGGTCTCTGACATATCCGCCAACCAGATAAGTCGGCACGCCCAATTGCCGGCCGGCGGCGGCGATTTGCTCGAAGAGTTTTCGTTCTTCCGGTGAGATGCGATTCAGCACGTGCTTGATGTTTCTGTAGTGTTTTGCGGATTGAGGCGGGCTGTTTCCAGGCCGGCAAATTTTTCGCGGATCTGCTCCAAGACTTCGAGCAGAGCATCGGGTTCGTCCAGGGTTACCAGCTTATGGCGATAGGGCTTGATGCCCGGCAGCGCGCGGAAGTAGTTGGTATAATGGCGGCGCAT
>JALVES010000236.1 GCA_027030635.1 Saprospiraceae bacterium
ACGGAGAGGGTCGGTGAAAACGTGATGAACGTGACAATCTTGACATGTAACGGGGTGAGCAGCTTAGCGAAAAGCAAAAAATCTGTGTAATCCCATAATCTGTGTAATCTGTGATTCTGACGATGAGCGTGATGAACGTGATGAACGTAACGAACGTAACGAACGTGATGAACGTGATGAACGTGATGAACGTAACGAACGTGACAATCGTAGTCCGGTCATGCTTGAATACGGGCTTCTTAGCGTCTTAATCCCCGCGATGACAGGAAACGACTTTATGTCGCTGAAATGGAAGTTGCAGGGGGAAGAAGCTCTTAGCGCCTTAGCGAGAAACAAATGGACGTGACGAACGTGACGAACGTAACGAACGTGATGAACGTGATGCGTGACGGGCGTAACGAACGCAAATATTGGGAGAACTCACCACGGAGTTCACGGTGCTCACGGAGTGTTCACGGAAAGATCATACTCATTCTCTCGCGCGATGCGAAGCGAGCGTAAAATCACATTAGCGCCGCAGGCGCCACATTAGGGCTGCAGGCCCCACATTCCCAATTATTCCCTATCTTGCCGCAGAAAAAAAAAGACCGACTCATGATCATAGGATTTCCAAAAGAACGCGACGACAAACGGGTAGGCATGGTACCGCCCGTACTTTCCAGGATGAACGCTTTGGGCGTAGAGATTTACATCGAAAAAGGCGCCGGAGAAGGAGCCTTTTACGCCGATACAGATTATGCAGAGCAGGGCGCTAAGCTCGTTTCCCGCGAGGAAGTCTTGGCTCAGAGCGATGTGCTCATCAGCATCAGTCCTTTGCCGGAGGAGGAGTGGGGCAAGCTCAAACCGGGGGCTTTCATGGTCTCCCGTTTTGCGCCCTACTTTCACAAGGATGTTGCTGAGCGCATTGAGAAAGCCGGTTTGCGGGCTTTTAGTTTGGATATGATTCCGCGTACTACGCTGGCTCAGTCTATGGATGTGCTTTCTTCCTTTGCTTCCGTGGCGGGCTACAAGTCTGTTTTGCTGGCGGCGGCTCACCTGCCCCGCTATTTCCCCATGATGATCACGGCGGCGGGCAGCATCAAGCCGGCCAAGGTGCTGGTCTTGGGCGCCGGCGTGGCGGGTTTGCAGGCCATTGCTACGGCCAAACGCCTTGGCGCCATGGTGGAGGCCTCCGATACCCGCCTGGCGGCCAGGGAGGAAGTGGAGAGCCTTGGCGGAAAATTCATTCTGGTGGAAGGCGCTAAAGACGATGCCTCTGCAGGCGGTTATGCCGTGGAGCAGAGCGAAGACTTCCTGCGTCGCCAGCGCGAGGAGGTGCAGTTGCGCGCTACCAAGTCGGATGTCATCATTACCACAGCCCAGGTGCGCGGGCGCAAAGCCCCCCTGCTCGTGCCCACCGAGACGGTGGAAAAAATGCGCCCGGGCTCGGTGATCATTGATCTCGCGGCTTCTACCGGCGGCAATTGCGAGTTGACTCAGGATCGAAAAACCATTGTTCACAAAGGCGTTACCATCATCGGCAATTCCGACCTCGCTGCCGATCTGCCGCAGGACAGCAGTTTCCTCTTTGCCAACAACATCCACAATTTCGTCAAGCTCTTCATCAAAGAGGGCAAGCTGGAATTGGACATGGAAAACGAAATCATCAAAGGGGCCTTAATCGTCTAAATGCTGCCGCGTGAAGGCACTGGTTTTACAGGAAAAAAACGTCTGGCCTGCTCTGCAGGAAGTGCCCGTCCCCACACCTTCGGAGGGGGAGGCGCTGGTGCGCATCTCTGCCGCCGCCCTGAATCATCGCGACATCTGGATCGTCAAGGGCATGTATCCGGGCATTCGCTATCCCGTCATTTTGGGCTCCGACGGCGCCGGCTATTGGGAGGGCCGCGAGGTGATCATCAATCCCGGCATGAATTGGGGCGACGATCCCCGCGTGCAGAGCAAGGCGTTTAGCATTCTCGGCCTTCCGGCAAATGGAACCCTGGCCGAATACGTGCTCGTCCCCCAACAGCAAGTCTATGACAAGCCCCCGCACCTGAATATGCAGGAAGCCGCCGCCCTGCCCCTCGCCGGACTGACCGCTTATCGGGTGCTCTTTACCCGCTGCGGGCTTCAACCCGGCGAAAAAGTCCTCATCTCCGGCGTGGGCGGTGGTGTAGCCCTGCTGGCCTGTCAAATGGCCATTGCAGCAGGGGCTGAAGTCTATGTAACTTCGGGCAGCGACGAAAAAATCCAAAGGGCCATCGCCCTCGGCGCCCGCGCAGGCGCCAACTACCGCAAAGCCGACTGGCCCGCCCGCCTCAAAGAAGAAGCCGGCGGCTTTGATGTCATCATTGACAGTGCCGGCGGCCCCGGCTTCCCGGAGCTGCTCAAACTTTGCCGTCCCGCTGCCCGCATAGGGGTCTATGGAGGCACCCGTGGCGCCATCCCCGGGCTCAGTCCGCAGCTCCTCTTCTGGAAGCAAATCAGCATCCTCGGCTCCACCATGGGCTCTGATGAAGACTTCCGTCAAATGCTGCATTTCGTCAACACCCACCGCCTCCGCCCCATAGTGGATAAGGTCTTCCCCCTCGAAGAAGGCCCCCGCGCCTTCGAACGCCTCGATGAGGGCAGGCAATTTGGGAAGGTAATCGTTAGCGTCAAACCCCACCCCCATAAGCGTTTTTAAACGTTTAAACAACGGGTAGAACCGCCTGCAGTCTTGAATTTTGCGTGCGAATGGCTCATGCTGTGTTTTTGCAATGTGGATGTCTGAAAAAACATAAATTTACCACGCTTAAAAATAACAAGCCATGAAACTGTTAAAACTTTTCATCCCATCCCTCCTTTTCTACGCTTTATTGCTGCCTTCCTGTAAACCTG
>JALVES010000237.1 GCA_027030635.1 Saprospiraceae bacterium
CTGAAAGTGTTTTGGGTTAAGAAAGGTAGTTTCAATTCGGGGGCAAGGTCGGCTCTTTTGGGGAGCAAAAAAAGGACAGTCTGTGGGATATGTTTACCTCGTTGGGCGAGCGTTGGGCGAGCTTCAGCTCGCCCCTAAGTACCGTGGGCTTCAGCCCACGCCATAAAAAACGTAAAAAAAAGAGGGCGACCAAAAGCCGCCCTCTCTTAAAGCATAAGCGCATAGCGCTTTACTGCTTCACCACCTTACGGCTGATGTGTTGTCCGTCTATTTCGAGATAGAGGATGTAGAAGCCGGCGGGCAGTTCTCCCAGTTCGATTTGGGAGACGGCGCCTTTGGCGCTGAGCCGGACGCGTCCGGTGAGGTCGCGCAACTCGAGGCGGTCGAAGTTTTGTGCTCCGGCGATGGAGAGGGTGTTGCGGGTAGGATTTGGCGAAAGCCTGATAGCTCCTGCCCATGCGGGTTCATCGGTGCTGAGAATCATTTCCAGGTCGTCGGGATAGCGGGGGAAGAATTGGTAGCCGCTGTCGCAGTCGCCCTGGTTGTCATACTGCCCGCCGAGGCCCATGGCGTGGAAGTCGTAGTCGGGAGCCGGCATAGAGGAGAGCTCGGTGGCATCGTCTATGCGCATGGTGTAGGTGTTGGTGCCGTCGGTAACATCTACGTTGAAGCTGGAGCCGTCGCCTGCCCACTGAGCGGGGTCCACGAGCTGGAGGTTTTCGATGCGAATGAGCTCGGACTCGTGGCTTTCATCCAGGGCGCCGGTAACGAGGATGGGCGTTGCCAGGCTGTTGCCGGAGGAGACCATCCAGAGGGTGTCGGGAGAGATTTGGGTCAGGCAGTTGAATTGGGAGATGACGCCTTGAACGACGACTTCATCGCCTTCCTGTACGGTGTAGCCGAAGTCGTTGCTGCTGAAGAGCGAGATGCCGCCGGTGCCGTCTATGAAGACAAACTGGATGTTGTTGTTGTCCTGGAAGTCTATACCGTGTACGATGCCCTGGAGTTGGCAGCTTACGCCGATGGAATCGGGCATGCCCGTGGCATCTACGGTGGTTACGGTGGCGATGTCATAGGCGGGGTAGGAGCCCGGGCAGGTGACGGTGATGTTTACGGTGGCGGTATCGCAGGAGGGGATGCTGTTGTCGCAGACTTCGTAAGTGAAGCTGTCGTCTCCGCAGAAATCCGCGTCGGGGGTGTAGGTAAAGACTCCGTTGAGGGCATCGGATACGCTGCCGTTGGCGGGCATGCTGAGGGCGACAACGGAAGAGGCCGTGCCATTGGGCAGGAAGTCGTTGTCCAGTACATTGATATCAACGGGGTGGTTGATGTCTGTGGAGGCATTGTCATCTGCGGCGATGACGTTTTGGGGAGGCATGAGGGAGTAGGTGCCGATGGGTACCGGTGTGGCGGCGGTGGCATTGGTCGTCTCGCCATCGAGGGCATTGGGGCCGCCGAAGTACCAGTTGGCCAGTACAAAGGTGGAGCCATCGGGGCCGGTGCCATCTACGCGATAGGCCCAGGAGTCGAGGTACTCCCAGGGCTGGCCGGTGCCGTCGGTGTTGATGTCGCCGAAGACGTCAATGACCTGGCCATTCATAAAGAGCTCGATGGCGTCATCGCCATTGATATTGACCGAGCCGTTGTCGGTATCGGTGAAGTCGGGAGAGAAGCCGAAGAAAGCCACGAAGGCGGCCGAGTCGGCTGTGAGGTAGAGGTAGTCGCCTGCGGAGGCGGAGACTGCGGGGAAGGTAAACTCCTCGCCATCGGAGCCCTGGCCGTTGTTGGCCGAGCCGATGCCATAGATGCTGAGGTCGCTGATGTCGTTGAGCACGTAAAGTTCTACGCCTTTGGGCTGGCCGCCGCTGAGCGGGCCGTCGAAGACAGCGGTGAGGATGAGATCGGGCGTTGTCGGAGCGGCCTCCACGACGATGGTGCCCGTCATGCCGAGGCCTGCGTGCGGGTCGCACTGGTAGTTGTAGGTGCCCGGCGTGTTGAAAGTGTGGGAAAAGGTCCAGGGAGCCGGAGCTGCATTGCCGCTGAAGAAGCCTTCGGGATTGTCGGGAAAGGTCGCCTGGGAACCGTTTACGTTGTGGGTGCCGCCGGTGTTTTGCCATTCTACGGTTTCGCCTGCCTGTATGGTGAGCATATCAGGGGAGAAGGAGAAATTGCTGACGTTTATGGTGTAATCCTGTGCATTCAGCTTAAGGCCGAAGAGCAGCAAGAAAGTCAGACAGAGCGTAAAGTTCTTTTTCATCTGTGAAAATTTTGGTTTGAATGAAGATAAGCAAGCGTAAATATAAGGCTTTTGCAGGTAGTGTGATGCTCATCACATGCAAACGGCCCGACAGAGAGGTATTTTTGTGTTCCATTTGAACCAAACATTTAAAGATGCAGTCTGCTATCAACGATTGGAAGTTTGTCCTTTTGGCCTGCCTGACGCTGGGGCTGGCGCCTTTTTACCCCGAGCCCCATTTTTGGGGCAAACTGCGCTGGGTTGCAGGTGGCGCTGTGGGCATGGGGCCGATAGACTGGTTTGACTTCGTTTTTCACGGCTTGCCCTGGTTGTTGTTGCTTCGCCTTCTTTTGGTGACAGCTTATCGTCAGTTTAAGACAGCTGCCGGTAAGTGAGTTTTGACTATCCACGGGTGCGGCTTTTGGGCCGTCCCGCTTAAATACCTTGCCTTATGGAAGCAAAGAAAATCTCTTTTACCGAGCTCATCAACGGCGACACGCCTGTACTTGTTGACTTTATGGCCACCTGGTGTGGGCCATGCATTGCCATGGCTCCCATTCTGGAGGAAGTCGCCGGCAAGATGAAAGACCGCGTGAAGATTGTCAAAGTGGATGTAGATCAGAATCGCGCTTTGGCAGCTCATTACAACATTTTTGGTGTACCGACCTTCATCCTTTTTAAAAATGGCGAAATGCTCTGGCGTCAGTCCGGAATGGTTTCGGCATCTTTTTTGGAGGATTTGTTAGAAAAGCATACCGAACCTGTAACATAAAGTTTTTGGGGCGGCTCTTGCTGCCCAAAAGCTGAATAAACCCCAATGTCCCCATGTATTTAAACACTCTTTTTCTCAACGTTTTGGATTTTGTCAGCCAGCCCTGGCATTGGGCTGTGGCGGGCACAGGTATTTCTTTGGTGTTCATTGCCCTGGCTTTGTTGGGGCGGCATTTTGGCGTGTCATCTACTTTTGAGCAGCTTTGTGCGGTGGCGGGCGCCGGTCGTTTGAGCGATTATTTCCGGAGCATAGACCTGCCCTCCAACAAGTGGCGCATTTTCTTTCTCAGCGGTGCGGTGCTGGGCGGGTATATCGGCAGCCATCTGATCCCCTCGCCCGAGCCGGTGGCTATTTCCGCTTCGACGGTGGCGGAGTTGGAGTCCATAGGCGTGCCTTATCCCGAGTCGGATGCGCTGGGCCTGGGTATGCTGCCTACCAGCATTTCCAATTTTACGACGACGGGCGGAGTCGTTTTGGCTCTGCTCGGCGGTTTTTTGATTGGCTTTGGAGCGCGTTACGGCAGGGGTTGCACCTCCGGTCATGCCATCACGGGTTTGGCGCATTTGAATTTGAGTTCGCTGCTCACCGTGATCGGCTTTTTCATAGGCGGCTTGTTGATGACCCATTTGTTTTTTGCGCCTCTGCTGAGGCTTTTGTTTTGAGAGCATGAAATATAGCTTGGGCAGTGTAGGCTGCTCAAGCCACTTCATTGGAAAGAAAAGGATAGAGCATGAAAAAGAACATTTTGTACCTGCTGACAGGTACTTTCTTCGGCATTGTGATGACGAAGGGGGAGATCGTCTCCTGGTATCGCATCCACGAGATGTTTCGCTTTGAGAGTTTTCACATGTACGGCGTGATTGGCACGGCCGTTTTGCTGAACATGTTGTTTATACAATGGGGCCTGAAGAAAGGCTGGAAGAATCTGTGGGGAGAGCCTTTGGAGGCGAAGCCTCCACTGCCTTTAAACGTGAAGCGCCATTTGTTGGCAGGCACCATTTTCGGTCTGGGCTGGGCTTTGCCCGGCGCCTGTCCGGGGCCGATTTACGTTTTGCTGGGCATTGGCTATTGGGTTGTGCTGCTCATCCTGTTTGGAGCCTTGTTGGGCACCTTGACCTATGGGCTGATCCGGCACAAGTTGCCGCATTAATTTTGAGTCATGCAAAAGTATCTCGACATTTTCATCAATGGCTATAAGGGTTATGCCTCTTATCTTTGGCATGAAATCACGCACCCCTCTTTTCACAATTATTTTTATTGGCTGATAGCAGTCTCTCTCTTCTTTTTCGGATTGGAGTTGCTGCGCCCGTGGAGAAAGGAACAGCCCAAATTTCGCAAGGATTTTTGGTTGGATGTTTTTTACATGTTTTTCAATTTCTTTCTCTTTTCGCTCATCATTTACAATGCGGCTTCGGATGTGGTGGTCAACCTCTTCAACGATGCCGTTCGCGGCTTGGCGGGTTTTGATTTTCAATCGTTCAATCCCTTGCGCACTGCGCCCTTGTGGCTGGTTTTGCTGATTGGCTTTTTGGTGAGAGATTTTGTACAGTGGAATGTTCACATCCTCTTGCACAGGCATCCGAAGCTTTGGGAATTTCACAAGGTGCATCACTCGGTAGAGCAAATGGGTTTTGCTGCCCACCTGCGTTACCACTGGATGGAGAACGTCGTCTATCGCAGCATTGAGTACATTCCTCTGGCTTTGCTGGGCATTGGCTTGTACGATTTTTTCATCATTCACATTTTTGCACTTGCCATAGGGCACTACAACCACTCCAACATTACGGTTTCGGGAAAGGTGTCGGGAGCCGTAGTGGGTTTTCTGATTGGCTTGTTGATTGCTACGAGCAGCATAGATATTCATCTGCTTTCGCCAAATGCGGGCCTGCCCGTACAGGCTCTGACTGTCTTGCTGAGTGTGCTGGCAGGCGCTTTCCTGTTGGGCCCTTACATGAAGAAAATCTTCAACAGCCCGGAGATGCACATCTGGCATCACGCCTATGAACTGCCCGAGGAGCATCCCTATGGCATTAATTTTGGTATCAGCCTCGCGATCTGGGACTATCTTTTTGGCAAGGCCCACGTCCCGCATTCCGGACGCGACATCCGCCTGGGCTTTCCGGGGATAGAGAAGTTTCCGAAAGATTTTGTCAGGCAAAATCTACATGGAATTGTTTGAATCGGGCCGGTTTTAGCCGGCCTGCTACTGCGGGGCTTTAGTCCGCAGTAGCAGATATGTGGAGCGTTTAGTGTTGGTAGAGGTGAAAGCACACCCCGAGAGTATTAGAAAAACTGAGTTTAGATTCCTGTTTTGAAGCATCTTCAAGTACTCTTTTGCACTTTTTATTTCAAAAAGACTTGCTTTTTTCAAAAAACCTTTTTAACTTTGCGATCGGAGCCCTAAAGGTGTTCTTTCTTTCATCTTTACTGGTAGCGTAGAGTAAAGAAGGTCGTGTGATAAGGAAGGTCGTGTGAAATGTATAGAGTAGAAAAAAACTGCCATTGAAGAGACAGCACCTTGGCGAAACGTCCTATTCATAACCTAAAATTTCAAACATGAAACGCTTTACTTACTTACTTACTTACTTACTTACTTACTTACTTGCCTTTTAATTTTTAATGGAGGTTTGGTCTTTGCACAGGAATGTGAGACAGAACTGACTTTTGAGGCTTATAATCGCTACAGACAAGATATCCCGGCTTTGCAAAATTGGCTTTTACAAAAATCTGATTCTGTTTACTGCGAAGGGGTTGTTCCTGTTTATATCCATTTGGTTTTGCAAGACGAAGGAGGAAATTCAAGTGGCATACTGAACTTGGAAGCAAATGCCTATGAATATGCCGATTCTGTTTTAGCGGTACTTACGCGATACTTGGGCGAACCCATTGGCTTAACTTTTGTGCGGTTTGGTGAAATTAACATCATCCACAATACTCTTTTGGCTGATGAGCATCAGTATCCTTATGCATATCTTCCCGACTTCTCCTATACGTCTAATGCTTTAAATTTGTATGTGCAGGGAAAAACGAAAGGTTTTGGTGTGCAACCAACTGCTTTAGATCCTAATAACTTGGTGTTTATCAGATATACTTATTATCGCTATCCGGATGTTAATTATCTTGTTCCCCATGAGGTGGGCCATTCTATGGGGTTGCTTCATACATTTAGTGCTCCTCAAGCTTTCAGTTGGGATGTCTTGATAGATTCATCATGGATTGACCATCCATATACGGGTACTTATCCGAGAGAATTGGCTATTAGGGATACTGTGATGGGGCTTAATTTTCCCTATCCCAATTGCAGCTATGCAGGCGATATGGTCTGTGATACAGATCCGGATTGGCACGATAGTGATGAGTTGTGCTATAATCGTTGGCCAGATTCTTTAACTAATTATTTGCCAGTTGGTGACCTTGGCCGCCACTGTGGAGGTTATGATGGTACCTATGAAGACTACAACGAGCAACCCATTAATCCTGACCCTGCCAATATAATGGGGTATAATACTTATGTTGCGGATACCTTGTTGTTAACTCCGGGTCAATATGCACGCATGTGTTTTTATTGGGAGACGGTTCGCTCTTTGCAATACGATACTTCTTTTCAGGTTAATTTATCGGAACATGTGGATTTTTATGGAGATACGCTGGCTTTGCCGGTGCTTACTACCATGCGGTTTCGTCATCAGGCAGATTCTGTGAGATATTGCAATGCTACCACAAATCCGGATGGAAATTTTCAGGCTGTGCTTTTTGACAGTATATTGACTGTAGATGTGCTTTCTTTGGGTCATGCAGATAGCTTGCATTATTCTTATGATGATTGGCGTTGGGGAATATCTACATTAGATCTGGTATCTCTTAAAAAGCATATTTTGCAGATAGATACCTTGTCCCCTTATAGTCGGCTTTCGGCTGATGTCAATGGTAGCGGTACGGTGACGACCTTCGATATGGTTATCATTCAGCAGTTGATTTTAGGGATTATTACGGAGTTTCCCGACTTGGAAGACCCTTGGCAATACATTCCGGAATATATTCCGTATGAGTATTCTGATCAGTTTTATCAGGACCCTTTTAATATGACCATTGACGGGATTGCTTATTATAACGAGGCTCCTTATGTACAGCATCCTGACTGGGAGTATGTGATATCAGATGGCTTTAATGGGCATTCAGGTTTTGATGGTATAAAAATGGGAAATGTTAATCAAAGCTATGAGATGCTAACAGATACTGATACTTGCAATCAAAAAGCCTCATTGGCTTTACCATCTGTTTTATTGCAGAGCGGTAAGGAGTACGAGTTTGTTTTTTATGTAGATGCGCAGGAAGCTCTTGTAGCTTTTCAAATGGGGTTGCATCTGTCATCATCTGCTCTTGAATACGTTTCTGCAAAGAAAGGGCAGGCGACTTCGTTTACTGTGGAGGGTAATATGGGGCTTACCCATATAAGTGATGATGCCTTGAGGGTTGCATGGTTTCAGTCGAATGCAGTAGGAGAATCTTTTTCAAATGGCAAAGAGCTTTTTACGCTTTATCTCAAGCCTCAAACCGCCCTCTCTAATTTAGATTCCGTACTTTATTTAGCGTCAAATGTTTTGCCTTCCTATTTTTACACGGAAGATGGCTGCACTGAGGCTTTGACGGTACAAGTGCAAATCAATGAAGCGGTTACGCCTCACAATGAGGGGGAAAGTATTTCCAATGAAGTCGAAAAAGGGTCAAAGCAACGCTTATTGCTTTACCCTAATCCCGTGGAAGAAGAATTGCGTGTTCTGACTCAATGGGCCGTTGAAGAAGAGGTGGAAGTTATCGTCAGCGATATTCATGGTAAAACGGTATGGAGCGAAACCCGCATGCTACCTGTAAAGGCATCTGAATTTGTTATTTCTTCTACATCTGCCTGGCCTTCCGGTCTTTATTTGGTGACACTTAGAGGCGCTCGTGGAGGGCAAGTTACAGAGAAAATGCTCAGGAAATGATGTTTAAGCCTTTGTAGCGTCTCTTTTAACCAACCCAAAAACAAGCACATGCAAGTACGCGCTTTTTTTCCCTTGATGTTCCTTTTTGCCGGAGCGTTTTTTGAGCAGCTCTGTGCTCAGACTCGTTATTACGTAGATGCAGATGCTGTGGGATGGCAAACGGGAATGAATTGGGACGATGCCTTTCGGAGTTTACACGAGGCTTTGGCTGTGGCTGTGCGTGGCGATCAGATATGGGTGGCGGAGGGTATTTATTATCCCTCTGCCACCGGCGATCGCTCGGAGGCTTTTGAGATGTATGGGGGCATTAAGTTATACGGAGGCTTTGTCGGCGGGGAAAGCGATTTGAGCCAACGGGACTGGGAGGCTCATCCCACGGTTTTGAGTGGTGATATCGGAATGACTGACTACAAGTGGGACAATTCTTTCAACTTGCTGAAGGTTTATGAGAGCGATATTTCTACTGTTATAGACGGCTTGATCTTTCGGGATGCATATATGGGGGAAGGGGAGGGGCCTTGTTATCAGGGCAAGGTCGTTGGAGATTTTTATCACAATGTAAATTCGTTTTGCGGAGGAGCGCTTTATGTGGAGTCTGCCGGTACTGCCGTTGGCGGAGGACTGGTTTTGAGTCGTTGCCGTTTTGAGGGCAATGCCGGTTTAAGTGGGGCCGGTATGACGCTGCTGACTTTGGAGCAAACTGAAAACATTGTCATAGAGCATTGTTCTTTTGTCGAAAATGATTATACGTTTTCGGATTGGATTGCGTATGGCCCCCCTGTCGGAGGCCAGGGAAGCGGGGCATATATATGTGGTGGCCTTGTTGATGGAGGAACTATATCTGTCAGCAATTCTATATTCCTTTCTAACCGGGCTTCCATAAGTGGAGGAGGACTTTGTTTTGTGAGTAATCATCAGGGTAAAATTGGTGATTATTTGTTGAGCATGTCGCTATCTGTTGACAGTTGCCAGTTTATTGGGAACTCGGCAGAGTATTTTGGCGGAGGTCTGCATACAGAGTTGTACAAAGATACTGATGTTAAGGTTGCCAATAGCCGGTTTTTAAACAATTCAGCCGGTATGGGCGAGTTTATGTATGAATTTTGCAATGAATGCAGTGGCGGAGCTATGAATATTTATATTTCAAATATTGCACCATACGATTTTGAAGGGACACTTTTGTTAGAGAACTCTGTTTTCTCCAACAACAGGGCGCATGTCGCTGCGGCTTTTTTTCTCTGGACTATGGGAGAGTCTCTTGTGAGGAATAACCTGTTTGAGCAAAATGAAGTTTCGGAGTATGCTTCTCTGGCTTATACTTATGGCACTCCCTATATGTTCTGGCGGAGCAACACTTTTGTAGAGAATGTTTCTGCCTATTACATTGGCCTTTTCGGGAGTTACTCCTCTCATGATTATTTTGATTTCTCGAACAATGTCTTTTGGGGAAATGTAGCAGGGGATGACGCACCTTTTTTTATGGTCAGCAATGACACTTTGCGTTTGTTTAATAACATTTTTGGAGAAGTGGATTCCTGTGTGGAATTGTCTGCCGGATTTCAGAGTACTTTATTGTGCGACAGCAGCAACGCTTTTGGCATAGCGCCCGGTTTTGTCAATGCGGCAGGTGGGGATTATCACCCGGCTTACTGCTCGCCTTTGATAGATGGAGGAAGTGTGGAGGGCATTGAGGCCGGCGAGACGGACCTGGATGGTCTGCCCCGCGTGGTTAATTTGCCGGACATCGGAGCTTATGAGAGTACGGGCTATTCTCCGGAGGTAGTCAGCGAGGGTGTCAATTGCTATGGGGATGGGAATGGGAGCATAGATGTGCAGCCCGCGAGTTTTGGGCCACCGCCCTATGTTTTTATGTGGAGTACAGGGGATACAACGAGTTCGCTGGAAAATCTGGGCCCCGGCCTTTATGAAATTACCATTACGGATGCAAATGACTGTACGCAGTATGCAGCGGTAGAGATTGAAGAGCCTCTTCCGGTGGAAGGTTTTTACAGCGTTTTACCGGCCTCTTCTTCCGATGCCTCTGATGGCGCAGTATTGCAGGACAGCATAAGCGGCGGGACGCCTCCTTACTTTTACTTTTGGGATACAGGCGCCCAAACGCCTTCCTTAGAAGAGGTGCCTCCGGGAGATTACATGCTGACCATACTGGATGAACATGGTTGCTGGCAGGAATTGGATTTTGAGGTGAGCTTTGTGAGTGCGGTGGAAGCCTGGGAGCATTCGAGAGGCTTTTTGCTGTATCCCAATCCTTCTTCGGGCGAGAGCTATTTGTTGTGGGATGGCGCTTTTGAAAAAGCCCGGGCCTGGCATTTCGTCTTATACGACTTATCGGGTCGGCTTGTTTTTGAGCAGGAGCTGTGGTCAAAGACGGGTTATGCCCGCTTGTCGCTTTCTCATTTGCCGAAAGGCAGTTATGTCTATGAGTTGTCCGGAGAAGCTGCAATATTGACTCGCGGGCAGTTGTCATTGTTTTAAAGCAATTTGATTTATGTTGTTCTTTTACAAAATTTTGCGAAGCTTGGCGCTTGTTTTTTTGTTGATGGCTGCAAAGCAGGCTGAGTCGCAGTGTATGGTTTGGGGTCTCCATACTCTTTATCAAAATACCATAGATGGCTTTCCGGAGGATTTCCCCGATTGTGAAACATACATAAGCGATATTTATTTACATCATACCGTGGAATATTTGGACAGTCTGTATATCTTACACAAAATTGAGGGGCATCTGATTGTTATGAATGGTTTTTACCTAAAGAGCATGCAGGGCTTGATGAATTTAAATTGGATAGACGGCGACTTGACGCTGTATGGCCTGGACTCTTTAGAGAGTCTTGCTGCGCTTTCGTCTTTGAGTTATGTGGGCGGCGATTTGACCATTGCCAACTGTCCGTTGCTGACGGACTTATCGGGTTTGGATTCCTTGGTTGAAGTGGGGGGTAGTGTTCGCATTTTATACAACGATCAGTTGGAGGATGTGTCGGGGCTTGCTGCTTTGAGCGTGGTGGGTGGAGATGTGTTTATCCGTGGCAATCCTGTTTTGGAGGATATGGCCGGTTTGGCAGGTTTGACTTATTTGTCGGGGAGTCTGCACATTACGGAGAATGTATCATTGTCGGCTTTATCCGGTTTGGCTTCTTTGGAGCAGTTGGATGGGAATTTGGAGTTGCGCTACAATGAGCAGTTGAGTGATTTGAGCGGGTTGGCTTCATTGATGAGCATAGGCGGTCATGCCAGAATTGTGGAAAATGCGGCGCTGGAAGACATGGAGGGGCTGAGCTGGCTGGAAGCTGTAGGCGGCAGTCTGGTCATTTCAAAAAATGCTTCTTTGGAGACTTTATCGGGCTTAGAAAATTTGCAGCAGATAGGCGGGAGTCTGAATATCGCTGACAATGGCTCTTTGGAGAGTTTGTCGGGTTTAGACTCTTTGGTGAGCATAGGGGGGGGGTTCTATCTCAACGGACAGGAGCAATTGCATCAATTGGAAGGTTTGGCAAGTTTACAGCAGGTGTCGGGCATTTTTATTTGGGACAATGTGCAGTTGGAGAGCTTGTCCGGCATGGGGGCCGTGTATCCCATCTGGCTGCAGCGTTTGTTGCTGCGGGATAATCCCTTGTTGGAGAGTTGTAGCCTGAGTTGGCTGTGCAGCTATTTGGAAAATGGCGGAGTGGCAGAAATCTCCGGCAACAGTGGCGCTTGTGCTGATTTAGGCGCGGTCTTACTGGATTGTGAGTAGAGGCTGAGACATGTCCGGCTCTTCCCGACAAAAAAGGGGCGACCAAGTCGCCCCTTTTTTGTCGCAGCAGTTGTACTTTCATTTGCCGAAAGGCAAATAAAAACTTTAGAGCGGCTCGCACTCATAGGTGCAGGAGAGGAAAAAGGGGTCTGTGCCCAGTTCTAAGTTGAGGGTGAGTATGCCTTTGTCGTCTATGGTGCCGCTGCCTTTCACTTTGTTGTCGGGGTTGGGCTCGTAGGTTTGTTCGGGGATTTCGACCTTGAATTGTTCGGTAACCTTGCCCGTCCAGGTCCAGTCGAGGATTTCGAAGATGATTTTTTGCTCGTCGGAGGTGGAGGGCGTTATGGTAAGGTTGTCGGCGGGCAGAGAAAGCTCGGTGATGCAGGAGCCGGAGGTGGTGTAGATGCCGAGGAATTTGTTGCGCCAGGGCGTACAGCTGCCGTCATCGGCTTTGGCATCGGGATTGTAGTTGTCGGATTGGGGATTGGTGCAACCCTCTTTTTTGCAGCCGGTGCTGCTCATGCCGAGCAGGAGGAGGAAAACCAAGCTGAAGATGGGAAGCAGTTTGACGGAAGTGATTTTCATAGGTCAGAAATTTTGTCGCGTTTTTGGAAAATGAGGAGAGCATGGCTTCTCCTGTTTGATGTAGGCATAACGCTTTGGTTTTGTTTAATATTTTAGGGGTTCTTTATAGCAATGGTTCATTAAGTTTTGGGTCTGTGATGACTATCACCGGTGAGGGGGCGGGGCCGGCTTTATCTTTGCAGTGATTTTTTTTGAACCTTAAAAATAGAGCAAAAATGGATTTGAGAGATCTGATTCAAGCCGATGGCACAACCATTGTAGATGTACGTGAGCCTTATGAATATGCCATGGGGCATGTACCGGGCTCCATCAACATTCCTTTGGGGCAGGTGCCCGGGCGTTTGGAAGAATTTCGGGCGATGAGTAAGCCGCTGATATTGATTTGTGCTTCCGGCAACCGCAGCGGCCAGGCTACGCATTTCCTGCAGATGAACGGCATTCAGGAGGTCTATAACGGAGGCAGTTGGGCTACCGTCAATTTCCTGAAAATGGAGAACGTATAAGCGATGACGTTTGTCAATCCGGCCGGTAAGGAAAATCATTTGCCGAAAGGCTAATGAAGGGTATGATATGGTTGGCGTCATGCCACATCATCCTAAAACTGCCGAGCCATGAAAGAAAAACTGATTCCCGTAGCAGAACTGATGACCCGCGATTTGATCATCGTTTATCCGGAGGACAATCTGGAGCGGGTTGCCGACATTTTTCGCTCGCATCACCTTCACCATCTGCCGGTGGTGGATAGCGAAGGCAATTTGCAAGGCATACTGAGCAAAACGGACTTTTTGAGTGTCAACCACTTCCTGGCCGTTTTCGACGACAATCGCTTTTCAGAGTTGATGAAGCGCCTGTATCGCTCCATCAAGGTCAAAGAAGTGATGAACGACAAAGTAGTAACGATAGAGAGCCACGAGCCGGTGAGCATTGCTGCGGATATTTTCCGCGAAAACCTCTTTCACGCTTTGCCGGTGGTGGAAGACGGCAAGTTGGTGGGTATGCTTACGACTTACGATTTGCTCAACTATTGCTTTAGGGACCCGGCCTTGCTGGCTGCAGCGGAGCGAGCGTTTAGAGGTGAATAAAAAAAGGGGAGGCTTAGCCTCCCCTTTTTCTTTTAGTGAAAGGGGTTTTTAGTGGAAGAGGTCTTTCACTATGGCGAGGAGTTTGGCGCCGTAGATGATGGTGAGCGTCCACTTCGTTACGAAGTAGATGGCGAAGATAATCAGTGCTTTATTGCCGTATTTGGCGTAGTATTTTCTAAGGGTTTTCTTCATGTTCATGACGACAAGAGCTATATGGGTTGTGTGTTTAAACGAGTTTTGAGCCAAAAAATTGACTAATAGAGGGTCAAAGGTAAGAAAAAAACTCAAAAGCGCGGCATAGTTCTGTATCTTTGTGTCGTTTAGCGGTCAATTGGTGCTGCTATGGAGACGATACGAAGGCCATGAAGTTACACATACCACGCTGGGGAGTGCTGCTGTTTGACTTGTTTTTGTCGGCAGGGTCTATTGCGTTGGCGCATTTGCTGCGCTTCAATTTTTCCATGGCGGCCATTGACTATTTTTATTTTCCGGAGGGCATTTTTTTTCTGTTGGTGCTGCGTTTATGGGGCTTTTTGGCGGTACGGACGTATTACGGCATCATTTTTCACACCAGTTTTGAAGATGCTGTACGCATTTTTGTGGCCTTGCTGTGGGGTACACTGATCATGGGTTTGGGTTTAAACCCTTTGATGTACTATTTGGACGGGCATTTTCTCTTTCCGTACTCTCTTTTGATCATTGAATTTTTCCTGACGGGTTCTTTGTTGGTGAGCTATCGGGCTTTTGTAAAGATGTTGTACTTCCGCTATGTACACAAGAATCAGGAGGAGAAGAAGGCGCTGGTCTTTGGCGCCGGCCCGGCGGGTTTGCGGGTGAAGAATCTGTTGGCCCAGGTAGAGGGCACGCGCTACAAGGTAGCGGCCTTTATAGATGACGATCCGGGCCTGGAGAAGAAGAGCATGCAGGGGGTGGACATTTTTCCTTCGGAGCTTTTGCCCCGCCTTTTGAGGACTACGAGCATAGATGTGTTGATTTTTTCGCATCCCGATGTACCTCCGGCCCGCAGGCAGAAGGTTTTGGATTTGTGTTTGCGGTATGGTGTGAAGGTTTTGAATGTACCGCCTGCCGAACACTGGGTGGACGGCAAGCTCAGCTTTCGCCAAATGCGGGAAATGCGCATAGAGGATCTGTTGGAGCGGGCGCCGATTGAGCTCAAGCCGGACCACCTGCACAGGGCTCTGGCCGGCAAGGTCATCTTGATAAGCGGTGCGGCGGGCTCCATAGGCAGCGAACTGGTGCGCCAGCTCGTATCTTTTGAGCCTGAGCGCCTGGTGTTGATTGATCAGGCCGAGACGCCTTTACACGAGCTGGAGTTGGAGTTGCGCAATCGCCTGAAATTCGATCGTTTTGAGGTGGTCATAGGCGATGTGCGCAAGGAAAGTTGCCTGCGCAAAATCTTTTCGGAGAACGAGCCCCAAATCGTCTATCACGCTGCAGCTTACAAGCACGTGCCCATGATGGAGCGGCATCCACAGGAGGCCGTTCTGGCCAATGTGGGCGGCACGCGCCTGATGGCAGATTTGTCGGTGGAGTATGGCGTGGAAAAATTTGTTTTGGTGAGCACGGACAAGGCCGTCAACCCCACCAACATCATGGGAGCCACCAAGCGACTGGCGGAAATCTACGTGCAGTCGCTGGACCGCGATTTGCGCAAGAGGGGTGTGGAGCATCCGCGCTTTGTTACGACCCGCTTTGGCAACGTATTGGGCTCCAACGGCTCGGTCATCCCTCTTTTCAAAAAGCAGATCGAAGCCGGCGGGCCGGTAACGGTAACGCATCCCGAGATTACGCGCTATTTCATGACCATTCCCGAGGCCTGTCGCCTCGTGCTGGAGGCCTCTGTCATGGGCAGGGGCGGAGAGATTTACGTCTTCGACATGGGGCGCTCGGTGAAGATCGTTGACCTGGCGCGCAAGATGATTCTGCTGGCCGGGCTGATCCCCGGGCAGGACATCGAAATTCGCTTCACCGGCCTGCGGCCGGGCGAGAAGTTGTACGAAGAACTGTTGGCTTCTGAAGAAAGCACTTTGCCGACGCATCACGAGAAAATCCTCATTGCCCGCGTGCGCGAATACCCCTTTGAAAAAGTGCGGGAAGGTATCGAAAACCTGCTGGCCCTGTACGAAACCCAAGACAAACAGTGGATCGTTTCTGCCCTGAAAGCATTGGTGCCCTCTTTTAAGAGTCAAAACTCCATTTACGAAGAATTGGATAAAAAAGCCTGAGAGTATGTGCTACTTAGGTTTTCTTCCTATATTTGCGCAGTTTTTTGGAAAGCCATGCCCCTGGGGCGATAGTTTGGGCGGCGTCAGCCGCCCAAACTATCTGATTTCACGGGCGTAAAAACTTTGATCTTTCCGGGCCGCTGCCGGCACGGAGATGTATAAAATTAGCAAAATTACAACGATATGCAAGGGAAAGGATTAGTGAAGGTTTTTCTCGTGGTGTTGAGTATTGTAACACTATGGCAATTGTCTTTGTACATACCTGCCCACCGAGTGGAGCAAGCTGCCGATGAGTATGCCAAACAGATGGCTGCCAATGTACCTCAGGAGGAAAAACACCTCGTAGAAAAAGCCGCCCGTATAAAGTACCTGGACTCCATGTCCACGGAGGTGGTCTATAAGCTGCCTTTGCTCAAGTCTTTTACGTATCAGGACCTCAAGTCGGCACAACTGGCTTTGGGCCTGGACCTCAAAGGCGGTATGAGCGTCGTGCTGCAAGTGGATTTGAGTGACTTTATCAAAACGCTGGCAGAGGATTACAAGGACGATCCGGTGCTGAATGAGGCCTTAGAGAAAGCCAGGGAGGCCGCCAAGGGCAGTCAGGAAGATTTCATCACCCTCTTTTTGAAGGCCTGGAAGGAAGTCTCCAACGGCCGCAGCCTCTACTCCCTGTTTCGCCTGAACGAAACCCTGCAGGAAGAGCTAAACCCCCAAATGACAGATGAGGAGGTCGCTGCCGTCTTGCGTAAAGAGGCCGACGGCACGGTAGATCGCACCTACAAGCTGCTCAAAGAACGCATTGACCGCCTCGGCGTCATCCAGCCAAACATCTCTCTCGACAAGAGCCGCGACATCATTATCGTCGAGTTGCCGGGTGTGGAAAACCCGCAGCGCGCCCGCGAGTTTTTGCAGGGAACGGCCAAGCTGGAGTTTTGGGAGGTCTATAACTTTACCGACCCGGGCATGCAGCAGGCTTTTGTGGCTGCCAATGAAAAACTGCGCCAACTGGGTGTAGCCACGACAAAGGACAGTACGGAAAATGAACCGAAGTTTCGCATAGATACCACTTACGCAGTGGATTCTCTGGGCAACATAGACAGTTCGCAATATACCATAGACACCATAGACCTCTCGCAGAGCAATCCCCTGGCACAGCAAAACGGCCCGCTGTTTGATGTGCTCCAACCGAACCAGGGCCAGTTCTCGCCCGCGACTATGGGCGTAGCCGAGAAAAACAAGCGCGATCTGGTGATGGAATATCTCAATCGCCCCGAAGTGCGCGCACTCTTCAAGCCGGACATCAGGTTCGCCTGGTCGAAAGACCCCATGAAAAATTACGATACGGGAGAAGAAACCAACCTGTATCAGTTGTATGCACTCAAAGTGCCGCCTTCCGGCACCGCGCCTCTTGAGGGCGATGTCATCATCAATGCTTCACCCCAGCCGGACCCGCAAACCGGCAAGATGGGCGTTTCGCTCACCATGAACCAGGATGGCGCCCAAACCTGGGGCCAGATGACGACCCGTGCTTTTAACGACAACAACCGCCAAATAGCCATTACCCTGGATGATCGCGTGATTTCCGCTCCGGCTGTTCAAAGCCCCATTATGGGGGGGCGTACTTCCATTACGGGCAATTTCAGCACACAGGAAGCCCGCGACCTGGCCAATATGTTGGAGATTGGAAAACTGCCGGCTCGCCCGGTCATCATACAGGAGAGCGTTGTAGGACCTTCTTTGGGTCAGGACAACATCAACCGCTCCATTCGCGCCTTGTTGATCGGCTTTTTGCTGGTGTTGGCCTTCATGGTATTTTACTACAGCTCTGCCGGTATCTTCTCTATCATTGCTCTTTTCCTCAACGTCTTCTTCATCTTCGGCACCCTGGCTTCTATGGGTACGGTGCTGACGCTGCCCGGTATTGCCGGTATCATCCTGACCATCGGTATGGCTGTGGATGCCAACGTGATCATCTTTGAGCGCGTGCGTGAAGAGTTGCGGGCAGGCAAAACTTTGAAAATAGCCGTAAGGGATGGCTTTAAGTATTCTTATTCAGCCATCATAGATGCCAACGTGACCACCCTGCTGACGGCGGCCATCCTGGCCTATTACGGCCTCGGCCCCATCAAGGGCTTTGCCGTAGTTTTGATCGTGGGTGTATTGTACTCCCTCTTCACCGCCGTGCTGGTCATCCGCCTGCTGATGGATTGGTGGATGGAGAAGAAGGGCAGGAACATTTCCTTCTGGACGAAACTCACTAAGGACACTCTGACGAAGGTGAACGTTGATTGGATTGGCAAGCGCAAAATTGCTTATGTCATTTCCACCATATTGGTGTTGCTGAGTTTCATCTCCTTCTTTACGAGGGGCTTTGACCTCGGCATTGACTTTAAAGGCGGGCATTCTTATACGGTGGCTTTCGCCAAAGACGTTACCGCCGATGAGCTTCGCAAGGAGCTGACTACGGTCTTCCAGGACGAGCCGGTTGTGAAAGCCGTCAACACGCAAAACACCTACAACATCGTAACGAGCTATCTGGTTGATGAAGAAGGCCCCAAGGTAGATGAACAAGTCATGCTGAAGCTGTTGGAGGGCATCAATGCCGTTACGGGAGAAAACATTACTTACGATCAGTTTACGGATACAGAGGCTGAAACGGTCTCTCACCTGATTAGCTCGAGCAAGGTGGGCGCCGTGATTGCCGACGACATTACGCGCAGTTCGTACAAGGCCGGCTTAGGCGCTTTGTTGCTCATCTTCCTGTACATCTTTATCCGCTTTAGCAAATGGCAGTACAGCCTCGGCGCTGTGGCTGCTTTGTTTCACGACTCCATCATTACCTTGGGCATGTTCTCCATGTTTCACGGGATTTTCCCCTTCTCCATGGAGATTGACCAGGCCTTTATCGCAGCCATTCTGACGGTCATCGGCTACTCCATCAACGATACGGTGGTGGTGTTTGACCGCGTGCGGGAGTATCTCAACAGCTATCGCGGAGGCACGCGTCGTGAGATGTACAACAACGCCATCAACAGCACCCTCAGCCGCACGGTGATCACCTCTTTGACCACGCTCTTTGTGGTCTTCGTGCTCTTCGTTTTCGGTGGCGGCTCCATCAAGGGCTTTGCTTTTGCCCTTCTGGTGGGTATTGTTGTGGGTACTTACTCTTCCATTTTTGTGGCCACGCCCATCATGGCCGATTTTGTCGGCAAGCTGGATGAAAAAGTCATTGATACGCGTCGCAAGAGCTCTTTTGCAAAGGCTGCACGATAAAGGGAGAACGGTTGCTGTTGCCTGCTCGAAGCAGCAGGCAACAGCAAAAATGTCAGACCTATGAAACTTCAACATCTGTTGTTTGCGGCTATGTTTTTTCTGGTGTGGGGTTTTCCCTCTTGCCAAAGCCATAGTTCTGAAAACCCTTCCGGTCAAACGCAAGAAGAAAATACCGAAGAGCTGACGGGCAAAGACCTGCTGCAAAGTCTTCGCGAGCAGGCCGTAGCAGAAGACGACAAGCCGGGCCGCATTGAGCAGGCTCTAAAGCCCATCCGGGAAGAATACGCCAAGTCGGAAAAAGTGTTGGCCTCACTCAAAGATGTGAAAGTGGAAATGGGTGAAGACTGCATCCTTCACATTTACAATCATGCCCGGGGCAGGGAGGAAGTGCGGGTAGATGCCCTGAAATTAGATGTGGAGGGAGGCTTTAGCCTCATTCCCGATCTGAACCCGGGCGACTTGCCCGGCCTGCGTATCCGCACCATTGGCGGAGAATCTGCCGTGGAGTTTTATCGGGATGGCAAGTTGACAGGTACACAAGACGCCTTAGAAATTTACATGGCCGAGCGCAGTAACATCGAGCGCATTACGCCTGCTCTGGTACAGTTGCTGCGCGTTTGCCGCGATTTGGATTGAGCCAGTGTATATCAGGTGCAGGGCGAATTGCCTTCCACGCGTTTTACAACAAACCTCTCCAGCCCGTGTAGCAATTCAGCTCTAAGCCCTCGGAGCGATAGCTGTCTATCAAATTTTGCAGAACCTCTTCATCCTCCGGCTTGCTTTCTCTGACAAACACCTTAGTAACATAATCACTGCCTGTGGGGTCTGTGACAGATGCATCTTCAACCAGTTCGCCCTGGCTCCATGAAAACCAGGCATAGTCTCCATCCAGGAGTTGGGCAGGCGTTGTAATGGATGTCAGCTCGTTCATAAAGTCATTGACAACATCCGCAAGCGAGCTTTCATAGCTGATGTATCCCCAAACCAGATTTTCGGGCAGGCGCATCAACTCGTAGCGCTTGATTTCCAGGCCGTCCTCACTTTCCATCTCCAAAGTATAGCGATCGGCCTGGACGTGCAGTATTCCGTCGTTTTCTATAACGCTCTTGACTATGAAGCGAATGGGGTGCTCCCCCTCAATCAGATAACCCAGGGAAATGGTGTCATGGGCCTGTGCATTGCCGGACAGGCAAGTTTCCGGCGGGAGTACATCCTTGAGGCTGATTTCCAAAACGCCATCTGTGTATTCCTTTTCGGTCAGAATGGAATAGTTGGTGCATTCGTAATAGCGCAGGGTGTTCAAATCCAGTACCAGGCTGCGCGTAAAATGGCCGATTTCTTCGTGAAACCGCACCTCAAAGGTGCCCGGAATTTGCACGATGTTGTTGGGATTGGGCCCTTCGTCTATGCGGCAACCCTGGATGGCATATACCAAAACCAGGAGTAAAAGGAGGTTTGAGAGCTTTGAAAAGTACATGTGTTGCTGTGTTTGAGATGCCGGTTTACGGATAGAACGTTTTTAAGACGTCTTTGCTGCTTAAAATGTTCAAATTGTCTTTTCGGGCATTTGAAATGCCCAATATATAAAAAAATATACTTATATTTGTGGCTGACATATAAGTTTTCCCATAGCCGATTTTGATCTTTTTAGGACATCTACCCTTTGGGAGGCGATTGGCTCTCGCCTGCCAATGTCGCTCTGTTTTTGGAATGTATGCCTGAGATTCCCTTTTGGGGTTGAGAAAAGCAATGGATTTGCTTTGCCGGATTTGGGCTTTGCCTTTTGCCGGCAGGCTAAGTATTTTAGGTTGATTAAAATGATTTGTTATGAGGTGTCCTCGTGTCATCGTTTGTAAGCCGGTTTGGGCTTGGGTTATGGGTGTTTGTTTTTGGATGCTGCCTGGCAGCCTTTCGCTGTTTGGGCAGGGGGGGATTGCCTGCAATGACGAGGTATCCATATCTCTGGATGAAAACTGCAAAGCAGCACCCGGGCCGGATGTCTTTCTCGAGGGGAGTTATTCGGACTACAGCGATTTTGAGGTGCATGTTTATCAGGGCCCCAATGAGGTGCCGCTTCCTTTGGGCAGTACACAAATAGGAGAGGTTTTGCTGGCTCAGATTACGCAGTTGAGCACCGGCAACAGTTGTTGGTCGCAGTTTGAGGTGGTTGATTTATTGGCACCTCAGTGGAATTGCCCGTCCGAAGACACCCTTTGGCTGAGTTGTGCGCAGGATGCCTCGGCGGTTTTACCTCCTTTGCCAACAGATAATTGCGATGGCAGTCCTCAGGTGGAATTGACTTCTGAGAGCATTGCAGAGCCCGGCTGCTCGGGGGGTGATTTCTGGAAGCTCATCACCCGCACCTGGATTGCCACGGATGCCTACGGAAACATCTCGGCGCCCTGTGTGCAGCGCATTGGCTTTCAGCGGCCCTCCCCGTCAAGCGTCGTTTTTCCGGCAGCTATGAGTCTGCCTTGCGGGAGTACGGAAACGGGCCCGGCCCAAACGGGCTACCCCACGCTCAACGGCATCCCATTGAATGGCCAGGAAGAAGCCTGTGCCCTGGGCATCAGCTATAGCGATGAGTGGCTTAGCGGCTGCGGAGGCTCGCAATATTTGCTGCGTACCTGGAGCGTTTTGGACTGGTGTGCTCCTTCGGGTGCCAACAACCCTCTGCTCCATCTGCAAGTCATTTCGCTCAGCGATGTACAGGCGCCTTTGATCTCTTGTGTCGACACCCTTTGGGTTGCAGCCAATGAGGCAGATTGCAGCGCGACCTTTTCCCTGCCGCTGCCGGCGATCTCCGATAACTGTTCGGCCTGGGAACTGAGCTGGAGCGGGGAGGGCTTCAGCCTTTCGGCAAATGATACCCTGGTTGAGCATTTGCCGCAAGGCGATTATACCCTCAGCTATACAGCTACAGATGCCTGTGGCAATCAAAGCAGTTGCGAAACCGCCCTGCTGGTACGCGATCAGCAGGTGCCCACGGCTGTTTGTGATGAGTTTACGGTGGTGAGCTTAGACGAAAATGGCGAGGCAGAAGTGCAGGCCGAGGTGTTCGACGATGGCAGTTACGACAATTGCAGCGCTCTTACATTTGCCGCAAGGCGTATGGATGACTCCCTCTTTGCCGAAACGCTGTTTTTTTATTGCGAAGATGTTGGCCAGGATAGCCTGCAAATCGCGTTGCGCGTGCGTGATGCGCAGGGGTATGATAATTTTTGCATGGTGGAGGTTGAAGTGCAGGATAAGTTGGCCCCACAGGCGGAGCCACTCCCCGATGTAGCCTTGAGTTGCTATGAGGATTATGGCGATACTTCACTGACGGGCTGGCCGCAGGTGTGGGATGCTTGTGGCTACGAAACTTTTTATCAGGAGACGGTGGCTGTGGACGAAACCTGTGGCATTGGCGCTGTATTGCGGAATTTTGTTTTTGTGGACCCCTCGGGCAACAGTGTTTCTTTTACTCAGACCGTTACGCTGGAGTACGACCAACCCCTGCAGGAGGCCGACATCAGTTGGCCGGCAGATTACGATGCGCCTGAATGTACTTCGGCTGCGAGCCTGCTGCCCGACAGTTTGCCGGAAGGCTATGGCCGCCCTTTGCTGTCTGAGCAAGTGTGTGGCCTGGTGGCCGTGAGCTATCAGGATGCCTTGTACGATGTAGCTGAGCCTTCCTGCTTTAAAATCGTGCGTACCTGGACCGTTCTGGATTGGTGTAACTTTGATGCGGCACAGCCGGACAACGGGGTGGTGTTTACGCACGATCAGGTCATTAAAGTGATTGACCATACGGCTCCGGCTTTGCAATGTCCCATCAGCGGGTTTGTCAAACTGGCTACCCCTTTTTGCACGGATACGGTGGTCATTCCGGCCTTACAGGTGGAAGATTGCAGCCCTTCTCCGGACATTCATGTTACCAGTGCCTTGGGCGAGGGTTTGGGGCCGTTTCCCGATGTTCCTTTGGGTACTTATGATGTGCTGTATGAAGTGACGGATGGTTGTGGGAACTACAGCGCCTGCGAGTATCACCTCCAGGTGGTGGATGCGAAAAAGCCCACGCCTTATTGCAAGGATGAGTTGGTCATTGAAATGATGCAGAGTGGTATGATCTGGGTGTCGGTAGAGGATTTTGACGCGGGCAGTTTTGACAATTGCACGGCGGAGGAGGATTTGGAGTTTTCTTTTGGGCCTTATCCGGGCTTTACTACGGATACCTTCTTTTGCTCTGATGTGGGGAGCAATCTCATTCAGATGTGGGTCTTTGATGAGCAGGGCAATGCCGATTACTGTCAGACCAATCTGCAGGTACAGGACAACATGGGTGCTTGCCCCATGAGCTATGTGGCATTGGGAGGCCGCGTGGAGACGCCTCATGGCGAACCGCTGGCAGGTGTAGAGATGTATCTCAGCGGTGCCGATTCCCAAGAGGATATGACGGCCACTGATGGTGCTTTCTTTTTTCCGGAGGTCCTTCAGGGGGCGTCTTATACGTTGAAGCCTTCCTGGCCGGAGCACTCGACAGAGGGGATTTCTTCTTTTGATCTGGTGATGATCTCCCGTCATATTTTGGGCATTAAGCCGCTGGAATTTCCCTATCAGATGATTGCTGCCGATGTAAACAACTCGCATTTTGTGAGTACAATGGATATGGCCTTGATTCAGCGGCGCATTTTGGGGCAGATTGAGAGTTTTCCCGGTCAGCAAGACTGGGTTTTCATTCCGGCTGATTATGAATTTCCCAATCCGGATAATCCCTTTTTGCCGGTTTTTCCCCGCGAGATAATTTTTAATTCCTTAGATAGTTCTTTTATGGAAGCTGATTTTATAGCTGTGCAATTGGGCAATCCCTCGGATATGTGAAGTTCCGTACCTTTGCGGGCATGGGGCGTATTCTTGCCATTGACTATGGAACCAGGCGCTGCGGCATAGCCGTTACGGACCCTTTGCAGATCATTGCATCGGGGCTTACAACCGTGAGTTCTTCGGATTTGTTTTCCTTTTTGGGCAAATATATGGCCGAAGAAGAGGTGGAGGCCATTGTAGTGGGTTATCCGTTGGAGTTGGATGGCTCGCCCACGCGCATCACGCATTTGGTGAAGGGGCTCATCCGGCAGTTGAAGAAGCGCTTCCCCGATGTGCGCATAGAAACTATGGATGAGCGCTATACTTCGGCAGAGGCGCAGCAGTTGCTGTTGCAGACGGGAGTGAGAAAGAAGAAGCGCAGGGAAAAGGGGCTGATTGACAAGTTGAGTGCGGCCATTATTTTAAACGATTACATGGAGGCCAGGGTCTGGCCGGGCAAAAAAGAACGTGAATAAAGAAATACGTGCAATGACGAATATTCTGCCTATCTATGGTTACGGACAACCGGTATTGAAACGAGTGGGAACCGACATCCCCGAGGGGTATCCCGAGTTGGAAGACTTAATCGCAGCCATGTGGAACACCATGCGCAATGCCAAAGGCGTGGGCTTGGCAGCGCCCCAGATTGGCAGGAGCATACGCCTTTTTCTTGTGGATTCTACTCCCATGTACGAAGAAAACGAAAAGGAGAAGGGCCTGCAAAAGGTTTTCATCAATGCCAAAATTCTGGAAGAAAGCGGCGACCCCTGGAGCTATGAAGAGGGTTGTCTGAGCATCCCTCAGGTTACGGGGGATGTGGAGCGTCGGCCCCGCATCCGCATCCGATACATGGATGAGCAGTTTGTCGAACACGAAGAGGAGTTTGACGGCATTGAGGCCCGCATCATCCAGCACGAATACGATCATATTGAGGGAAGGCTCTTCACTGAGTTGCTCAAGCCCGTGAGGCGAAGGATGATTAAGCGCAAGCTCGAAAACATTCGCAAAGGCAAGGTGAAGGTGAGTTACCCCATGCGTTTTGCGATGAAGTAAGAGGTATTGCATTTTTTTTCATTTGTTGCCTTTGAAACCCGGTTACTTTCCCTGCCTTTGGGCGTCCTAAGCTTTGAGTGCATGTTCATTTTGCAAAAAATCTTTACTTTTGCCTGATAAATAAGCCGGTACACCCAAAAACCGGGATTACTAAGAGAAAACTTTACCCATGAAATCTTCTTTTATTTTCAGTTTCTTTTTGGCTTTTTTCCTGAGCGCTTTTGCCCTGCAGGCTCAGGATGACCAATCGGCTCCTTACGGGGGCATCCAGGCCACGCCCAAATATGCCTGGGAAGTGGGCTTGAGCGGCGGCCATTCCATGCTGACGGGCGATGTCGCTTTTGTTCCTTCCTGGGGAGCGGGCTTTCATATTCGCAGGGCTATGGATTACGTCTTCTCCCTTCGCTTTGATGCTTCTTACCTGAACTTCGTCGGCGATACGGAGAATGGTCCTATTACTTACCTGGATACGAGAGAGGGCTATGTGCATCGCACGACTTTTGCTTCTGCTTCGGGGCAAGTACTCATTACGTTGAACAACCTGCGCTGGGACAAGCCGGTGCGCAAAGTCAATTTGTATGTCTTCGTAGGAGCGGGTGCTTCGTATTCCAAGACTGCTATTGATTTTAAGAATGATTCCTTGCAGGATCTCTCCGATGTAGTGATTCCGGGCGCTCGCGATTTTGGCAACATTGGCCCCATTATGGATGGTGGCGCGGGCATTGCCTTCCGCCTGGGGCCTGCGGTTAATATTGCTTTTGAGCACAAGGCCAGTATGCTTTTCAGCCGCCGTGCCGATTATTTGGATGGTTTTAGCGCCGGTTTCCGCGATATTCCCCAATACACGCATGTGCGCCTCAACTTCAACCTGCGCAGGAAAGGCGCATTGGCCGAGCCTCTGTACTGGGTCAATCCGTTAGATGTTGTCCTTACGGATATTTCCGAGTTGAAGGAGCGCCCCGTTTTAGATTTGACAGATACGGATGGCGATGGCGTCATAGATATGCTGGACCAGGACAATGATACGCCTGCCGGCGTACCCGTTGATACGCGCGGCCTGCCCTTAGACAGCGATGCCGACGGCGTGCCTGATTACAAGGATGTGGAGCCCTTTTCACCGCCTGCCACCAGGGTAACTCCCGATGGCAAAGCTGTGGAAGGCCCGGGCAAATACGTTACGGAAGATGAATTGGAGCAGGTGATTGCTCATCAGGCAGCGCAGCAGGGAAGCGGCAAAATCACTTCCTGGTTTTTGCCGACCATCCACTTCAATCCTGACAGTTACACCGTTCGCTATGCCGATTATCCGGCCATAGAGAGCGTAGCCCGCGTGATGAAGGCCAATCCGGATATTAAAGTCGTGGTGAAGGGCTTTACCGACAAAACGGCTTCTTCCGAGTACAACCTCATGTTGTCTTTCATGCGCGCTCAATCGGCTGTTGAGCTGCTGGTCAATCAGTACGACATTCCGCGCGAACGCCTGCTCATTCAATATGCCGGCGAAGACGAACCGCTGGTACCCGTCAGCGGCAGCAACTACATCAACCGCCGTGTGGAATTTTTCGTGGCCGGCCCCGATGATGTGGAAATGGCACGCCCCGAAGGCAGGCCCGCCGGCAAAGGCAGCTATAGAGGCCAAAAAGAATCGGATTATTGATGGCCTTTTTTCAACTTTCACAAAGGGCAGAATGGCAAAGCCGTTCTGCCCTTTTTTTATACCTTTGCACGGGTTTTGGTCGGAGGAAAAAGCAAACTCCGCGAAGGAATTGCAAAGGCAATCCCAAGAGGGAATCGGGTGAAACTCCCGAACTGTTCCCGCAGCTGTAAACTCCGGAATGTGTTTTGCTCCAGGGAAGGGTTTTCTTTTGGGCTTTCGCCAAATGATACCCGGCCCTCACGCCACTGGGCCCACAGGCCCGGGAAGGCCGGATGCAAAACGGAGTGAGTCAGAAGACCTGCCAAGACCTGATGGTCATAAAAAACTTTTCATTTACTCTCGGTGAGAGTAGATAAAAAAGTAAATACATTTACTTTTTTATGACCATTACATTCATTTACTCTCGGTGCAAAGAGAAATGAATGGAGAAATCTTGTCGTGCCAGCATTTGCCGAAAGGCAAAGCTCACTTCCTTTTCTGCCATTCTTTCTCTCGCTATCCGAAATTGTTTAACCTTTTAAACTCGTGCGAGAGATGAAAAAATTATTCCTTTATGCAGTCGTATTGTTTGCGGTTACCCTCTTTTCCTGCAATCGAAAGCCGGAACCGCTACCGCCTGTAGAAGCCGTGAAATACGGACAGGGCATTTTCATTGTGAATGAAGGCCCTTTTCAGACAGGTACCGGTACGCTTACGTTTTACGATCGCGACACCAAGGTGGTTACCGAGGATGTTTTCATGCGTGCCAACGACGGCAAGGAGCTGGGGAACATCGCTCAATCCATGAATGTGATTGACGACAAGGCTTACATCGTCGTCAACAATGCCGGCAAGGTGGTGGTGGCCGATGGAGAGACCTTAGAAGAGCGGGGGGAAATTTCCGGTCTGGGGCAGCCTCGCTATGTGGTTGACCTCGGCGATGGCCGCGTGGCTGTCAGCCAATGGGGCGCCGATGGGCTTTCGGGCAGTGTGGCTATTGTGAATGCCGGCAGCCTTGCCGTAGAGGCTGCCATAGCTACCGGCGCAGGAGCCGAGGGCATGCTGCTCAAAGACGGCAAGCTGTATGTGGCCAACTCGGGAGGTTATGGCGTGGATTCTACCGTGGCTGTGATTGACCTGACGGACAATTCCGTCAGTCATCTCGTGGTGGGCAGAAATCCTTCCGGCATCGTGGAAGATGCCAACGGCAATCTCTGGGTGTTGTGCAGCGGATTCAGCGACTGGAATGACCCCAACAACCCGCTGAATGCCCCCGGCAAATTGCTGCGCCTGGAAAACGGGCAAGAGGCTTTCTCCATAGACCTGCCCGTGTATTCCGGTGATTTGAACATCTCTGAAGATGGCAACATCCTTTATCTGCTGGTCAACAGCGAGCCTTACGGAATGCACATAGATTCTACGGCCCTGCCTTCGGAGTCCATTACGCACGGGCAGCAAGGTATTTTTTATTACTCTCTGGGACTGGACCCCGTTACGGGGCATTTGCTGTTAGGCAATGCCAAAGATTACATAAGCACAGGAGAGGTGGATGTTTTTCAGGACGATGGTGTGAAGGTGGAGACCATTTCTGCGGGAATTATTCCCGGGGGATACTTCGCGCGTTAAAAAAAGAGGGAGGCAAAGCCTCCCTCTTTTTTTATTGAACCCGATAGGCTGTAACACTGTTCTTGAAGAAAGTAGGTACGAGTAAGAGCCCCTGCTCGGGGATGTATTCAATATCTGCTGCGTTGATTTCTTTGTCGCGGGTATCGAGCAGGAGCGTGGGCGTCAGGCGGTGGTTGAGGTGATAGACCTGTCCGCTCCAGGCGGAGGCAAAGAAGCCACCCTGGCCATCGGGGACAATGCCGTCGCCATCGGGTATGCCCGGGCTGATGCTTCGCACTTCTTTGGATATTCTGTTGACCAGAAACATTTCGTTGCCTGCGAAGGAGAGCACGACGAGCAGGCTGTCGCTATAAGAAGTGATTCCATTGGGGGCTTTGACCTGAGCGATAG
>JALVES010000238.1 GCA_027030635.1 Saprospiraceae bacterium
ATCAAACCAAAACCACCGGCCCGCGCATAGACCCCCAAAAACGGGCCATCCAAAGCATCCGCCGGCTGACAGCCTCCGACTTCCCGGATACGCCTCTGTACATTACGGAAGATGGAGTGATTGTTAAGAAAGAGTAGGACAACATCAATGACGCCCTCCTGACACTACCATTCCCGCCCAAAGCCCTACCTTTGGCAAAAACTCATAAGTCCATGAAACAACTGTTACTCTCTGCCCTCATCGCTCTGTTCACCCTGCCTGCCTTCGCCCAGGTCGAAGAAGCCGAACTCCTCTTCCACTGGGAAGACAACTCCCTGCCCGAAAACGGCTGGCTGCACAGCCGCTACAACGAAGTCTGGGGCTTCGTCCAAAACAATCGCGAATATGCCGTCATCGGCTCTACCAATGGCACTCATATCTTTGACGTTACCGATACCGAAAACGCTTACGAAGCGGCTTACATCCCCGGAAAATACCAGGGCAGCGGCATCGTCCATCGCGATTTTCACGACTACAACGGCTACCTCTATGCCGTATCTGACGAAGGCGCCAGCAGCCTCCAAATCATAGACATCAGTCAGTTGCCCGATGCGGCCCCCGTGGTCTATGACAGCGACGAACTCATCGTGCGCGCACACAACATCTTCATAGACTCTGCCGAAGCTAAACTCTATGCCCTTGGCGTTACCACGCCGCTGGCGCTTTTCTCCGTCTGCGTTTATTCCCTCGATGACCCCGTCAATCCCATACCCTTGGGCTGCTATCCCAATGCTTCGGTATCCATCCCCTACGCACACGACGCCTTCATCCGCAACGACACCGCCTGGCTCAACTGTGGCGGCTACGGCCTCTACATGGTGGATTTCAGCACAGCCGGCGCTCCCGTCATCCTCGGCACCATGGACGGCTACCCGCAGGAAGGCTACAACCACTCCGGCTGGATGCACGAAACCCTGCCCTACTACTACATGGCCGATGAAACCCTCGGCTCCGACCTCAAAGTGGTGGACGTCAGCGACCCCCAAGACATGCAGGTCGTCAACACCTTCGACAGCGAACCCGCCGACGGCGGCCTGGTCATCCCCCACAACCTCATCGTGCGGGGCCACTACCTCTACGTCTCCTACTACTACGAAGGCCTGCAGGTCTATGACATCAGCGAGCCCGTCAACCCCCAGCGCGTGCTCTACTACGACACCTATCCCGATGACGTCAATGTCAATCAACTGTTCTTCCAGGGAGCCTGGGGCGTTTACCCCTTCCTCCCCTCCGGCCACATCCTCGTCTCCGACCTCAACAACGGCCTCTTCGTCACCAGTGGTGTGGAAAGCCCCGTGAGCGCACCCCTTACATTCCTTCCCGACCTCACCGAGCCCGTCATCAAGGCAGGCCCCAATCCCGTACAGGGAGAGTTTTCCGTTTACCTGCGCAACAAACAGGGCAATCAAGGCGTCGCGCTAAATCTCCTCAACATGCAGGGGCAATTGATACAGCCTTTCGGCAAATTTGAACTCAATACAAACGGAGAGCACTATGGCTTCCTTCAGCTTTCGCCAAACGTGCCCGCCGGCATTTACCTCCTCCAAGCCGTCTTTGACAACGGAGAAGTGCATGCGGAGAAGTTGATTGTTGGGGAGTGAAGATTCTATAAGTTGGTGGAATCGGTGAAATCGGTGGAATCGGTGAAATTGGGATGTTTGGTTCCACAGAGCCGAAGGGCGCTGCCCTGAGCAAAGCCGAAGGGCGCTGCCCTGAGCAGAGCCGAAGGGCGCTGAGTCTTGGACACAACTTAAACCCCGTTAGGGAGCCGGCTGAGCAGGGAGGCATGGAGGGAGGGAGACGAAGCCTGACATTTTGGCAGCCCGGGGCGTAAGCCCCGGGTTTCATTATTATTTTATATTTTGTTACAATGGTTCATTAAGTTTTTGGTTACCTGTCTCCATCAGAAACCAAGCTATCAAGTTGAACCAGCTAAAAAATCCGCGAAAACCCGCGTCATCCGCGTTATCCGCGTTCTATCACGCCCCTATTGGCTGCCTCCCGAGCCGGCCCCATAGGATAAGCGAATCTTCAAAACCCGCTCCCCGATCTTCCGCATTGGCTCCAGCTCGGGGATCGGAGATGGGCTCTTACAAAGGTTCAATTGTCAGATGGTGCCATTTATTTTATGCAACTTTGAAATCAACCTGAGTTGAGAGAAAATAAAAGATGCATTGGATATTTGCTGAACCCTGGGCATATTGCCATCTCAAAACTTAATGAACCATTGTGTTAGCAAATCGCAATTTATTGTTTTATAAACTTTTGGGAGACAGTATTGCCTTCTATTATTAATTCAACAATGTAAATTCCATTTGTTAAATCGCCTACATAAATAGTGTTTGATTTAGGTTCAATAATTTTCACAATCTTTCCTGTGATATCAATTATGGCCACTTCTGCTTCTCGAATATTTACAGGAAAAATTAAAGATAAATAATCAGCAACCGGATTAGGGTAAAGAATAAAATTTTCATTTTTCACCTCATCCCCAACTCCAAGTGTTTTCGGCTTGAGATTGGCGATAAATATATCACAAGTATAACCACCACTGAAAGAATTTGTTAAGGTGGTCATATCAAAAGTGATTACAGGGCTGAAATAGCCCCCTGTTATTAACAATTCTCCTGACGCATTAAGAGTTAAGGATAAACCATAATCATCTCCTGGCCCACCTATTTGTTTAGCCCAAATAAAATTTCCTGCATTGTCTAACTTGGAAATAAAAATGTCATCATTTTCAATGGAAGTTAAATTAAAGATTGCGGATGGGTCGGGATCAAAGTCACAAATTCCTCTAAAATAGCCGGTGGTATAAATATTGCCAAAAGAATCAAGTTCTATGGAAAAACCATATTGATAACTTGAACCTCCCATTGATTTTGCCCAAACAAAGTTTCCTGCACTGTTTAACTTGGAAATAAAAATGTCAAAATCACCGGCTGAATGCAATTCGAACACTCCAGGTCCCGGGTCAAAATCAACAGTGCTTTGAAATGCACCCGTCAGGTAAATGTCTCCGTTACCTGAGGGAGCAATAGCTATAGACATTCCTTTATTGAAACCATCTCCTCCTAATTGTTTTACCCAAACAAAATCTCCTGAACTGTTTAATTTGGAAATAAAAATGTCATAATTTGCTATTGCCGTCAAGTTGTAATTATTTGTCGAATCCGGATCAAAATCAACAGTTCCCTGGAACCAACCTACGGTATAGACATCCCCATTTCCATTTGAGTCAATAATTATTTGGCGGCTCTTTTTCAAATCCGTCCCTCCTAATTGTTTTGCCCAAATAAAAGAACCTAAACTATCTAACTTGCAAATAAATATATCCGTGTTTTCTCCGATTGAAGTCAAATTAAAGACCCCGGCACCAGGGTCAAAATCAACAGTTTCAATAAAACTTCCTGTAAAATAAACACTCCCACTTCCTGATGGGCCAAGTGCAATAGAGTTCCCACTACAATAACCTTCACCACCAATTTGCTTCGCCCAAACAAAATTTCCTGAAGTATCTAATCTGCAAATAAAAGCATCATCGTTTCCTCCAATTGAAGTTAAATTAAACACTCCGGAGCCCGGGTCAAAATCAACTGTACCATTAAATCTTCCTGTAAAATAAACACTTCCACTTCCTGATGGGTCAAGTGCAATAGAGCTCGCACTACAATGTCCTGTGCCGGTAATTGATTTTGCCCAAACAAAATTTCCCAAAACATCTAACTTGGCAATGAAAATGCCTCTTCCGGAAGAAGTTAAATTATATACACCTGAACCCGGATCAAAGTCAACTATTCCCTGAAAATAACCAGTAATATAAACATTACCTGAATCATCAACAGCTACATCGTAACTATAATCGTAATTTATTGCACCTATTGACTTTGCCCATCCAAAAGAGGGATTTTGGGCTAAAGAATTAAAAATAAAACTTAAAATAAAGCCTGTAAAAAGTATTTTTTTCATCACAATTAACTTGCTTTTTATATTAAACAAACCTCCCCCACACCAAAAGTCCGCTTTTGCACGTCAGGCCGTCAAAATGGCCACTTCGCGCAAAAACAAAGAACGTATGAGCAATGACCTTGCCATCAACTACAAAGATACAGTGCTTATTTGACTTTTACAACTTTTCTCCCGTTTTTTTGAAATTTTTTCTCCCAAGGCATCGGCTTGCTCAAGCTAAAAGATTTAACCGGTTTAACGGGAGTGTTCTAAAGGCAAAAGGGCCTCACCCCATTGCCTGAAGTCCACCCAACAGGCCTATGTGTAAGAGTGCAAAGTCGTAGCGGATGGGGTCGTTTTCATCGAAGCTTCGCAAGGTACGCGTCAATGCGAGGGCGCTTTTCCAGTCGGCCTGTTTGCGGGCGATGAGCCCGAGTTCGAGCGCTACGCGCTGCACGTGCGTGTCATAGGGAATGACCAATTGCCGGGGAGCGATGCGTCTCCACAGGCCGAAGTCCACCCCCCTATCATCGCGGCGCACCATCCAGCGGAGAAACAAATTGATGCGTTTGCAGGCCGAATTGCGCTCGGGCGTAGGCAGGTGCTTGCGCGTGCGTGCAGGAGCCGAAGGCAGAGAGAAAAAATCGCGGTGAAAACCGCGCAGGGCCGGCTCCACCGTTTCGTCTTCGTCGTGCAGGTATTTGGCGAAAGCCTCTTCCAGACTCTCATGCTCGCGATAGTAATGTTGCAGGTATTCCAAAAAATACAGCGCATCCGCCGGCTGAAAAGTGCGGTGATAGTATTTGGCAAAGCGCTTTCGCTCCTGCGCACTGTGGTGCAAAACAAACTCATGCGGAGAAAACTCCATCAACTCCATGGCCCACATAGCGCTCTTGATGATGGTCTTGCGCAAACCCCAGGCTATGGTGCATGCCCAAAAACCGGCGATCTCTATATCCTGCAACTTCTCAAAACGATGCGGCACGCGGATAGGGTCCGAAGGTATAAAATCGGGACGATTGCAGAGATCGGCATGCTCTTCTAAGAGGTTGTGGATGTCAGAGCGAGTCATAGTAACAAAGGTTCATTAAGTTTTGAAATGGCAATACACCCGAAATTCAGTGAATATCCAATGCATCTTTTATTTTTTCTTAACTCAGGCTTGATTGCAAAGTGGCATAAAATAAATGACACCATTTCACAATTGAACCGTCCTTAAAACCCGCGAAAATCCGCCGCACCCGCGAAAATCCGCGTTCTATTACGGCATTGTTGCTTGCCGTCAATAGTGACATAATAGAACCTGCCTGCAGCAGGCAGGCGCGGATGACGCAGATTGTGCGGGTTTTCGCGGATTTCGGCAGGCTCAATCTAAAAGGTTTAAGCTGGTTCAACTTGATAGCTTGGCTTCTGATGGAGACAGGCAGCCAAAAACTTAATGAACCATTTAAAAACAAAAGCGCTCATGAAATGCCGGCTTTTTTCTTGCGCTGAATCTCTGCTTTCATCTGCCGATAAATTTCTTCAAAAGGGTCTCCAAAAAATCCCTCAGGCCAATTGACGATGTGCCCAAAAGCATCCGTTTGTAAAGCCCGAATTTGCGAGAGGCCGGACTCCACGTCCGTTGTGCAAAAATACAGAGCTGCTTCACTGGAGTTTAACGCTTCCTCAGCCATTCGTCTCTGCAAGCGTTTTAGCAAATACTCACTGTGGCTTTCCAAAACGATTTGAATGTTTCTTTCATTGATTGCATGAATAAACACGTCTGCCAAACCTGCCTGGACTGTCGGATGCAGATGAATTTCCGGTTGCTCCAAAATAACCACAGAGCCCTTGGGCACGTAATAGCAAAGAGCAATCACGGGCAAAATTTGCGAAATGCCAAAACCCACATCAGTGAGCAAGACCTCTGCAGAACGCTCCGAACGCCTCACCCATACTTGAAATATCTTATTGCTTTTGCTGCGGGAAACCGGCCTGACTTTAAAAGAATGAATTAAACCAAGCTCTTTCAACCAGGATGCAATCAACTCCTCTAAATCTAATTTCTTGTTCTTTCTCCTGAAAAAATAACGATCTCCCTTTTCTTTTGAAGCCAAAATAGCTCTGATTACAAACTCCCCCCGCTTTCCCATATCTGCAGGATCAGCGCCCGCCCAGTTATATTGACGCTTAGGATACTCCCGCAAAGGGCCGAGGTAAAAGACTCGTTGAAACAAACGTTCAAAAGCCAGTTCAAAGTCAGACAAAAATCCTGCATTTCTATAGTAAGCCCGCACCTCATCGGGAAATCCATAGCATTTGGCCGGAGGCGGTAAAGGCCAAACCCTTCCCGGCTTCGCACGTTTAAAGGCAAAACTGTTCTGCGGCTCTGCAAACAGCCGGTATCCTTCTTTGTGCTCATTGCTGTAGTCCCGCTTCATTCCAAAAGCCAGATGACCCAACCCGTATTTCATTTCTTCTACATACATTTTTCTGCCCTCCGGCATCTCTGCTATCTTTGCACTAAACGTAAGTTTAGCACCTTCTGCAACGAGCTGAGCAGCATTGACATCGCTTACAATCATCTGCTCCACCTGCATACTGTCTATGTCTTCAACAAACATTTCTTCAGGCAAACGCCAGGACAAAGTCCATCCCAGACGTTCCTCAGAGGCCTTGCCCTCCTGCTCTGAGCCCGGCTGCTCATCAGTTTTTTCTCTCGTCAAAATTTCTGAAAAAGAGCCCAGGTCAACCAGGCTGCGTTCGTCTCCGAGATCAAGCGGCAAACGCCTGTCCGGAGAATCCGTAGTCTGCTTGAGCATCAAAAGAAACTGTAAAAGTCCGGACTTCCCCGAGCTGTTAGGCCCAAAGAAAACCGTAATCGGAGCCAGGTTAAGCGGCCCCGTAGAACGCCAGGATTTAAAGTTCTCTATGTTGAGCTGCAGAATCATGGCCACAAGATAAGCAATTATCCCAAGCCCTGCAAACTTTCCTCCAGAATCTGTATCTTCTTCAGCCCGTCGGCCAGCTTGGCGCGCTCGCGCTCCACCACGGCAGCTGGAGCATTGTTTACAAAGCGCTCGTTGGCCAGCTTTTTCTCGATGGAGGCGACGAAGCCCCGATAGTAGGACAACTCTTTTTCCAACTTGGCGCGCTCGGCTTCCGTATCTGTTTTTTGCTCGAATTTGGCAAAAAACTTGTCCCTGCCGGAAAGAAAAGCGCGGGCGCCTTCCACATCCGAATCGGTCAGTTCAAAGGATTTAATGTGCGCCAGCTTGGAAATCATTTGGCGAAAGCCGGACAAAGAAAACAGTTCCTCTACATAAGGGCTCTTTTGAGCGTACAGCTCGATGGGGTCTTTGCTCTTCAGTCCCCAGGAAGTGCGTTGGTCGCGAATTTTGCTGACGAGCTCGCGGGCGCTGTCCACCTGAGCGATGAGCTGCTCATCGAAAGTGCCCGCCTCGGGATAAGGACTGACGACACAATCCTCACCTTCGGCCCGTTCGCGCAGCTGCTGCCAAATCTCTTCCGTAACGAAGGGCATGAAGGGATGCAAAACGCTCATCATGCGCTCAAAAAGGGAGAGGGTGTGTTCGTATATTTTGGCGGATATGGGTTTGCCGTAGAAGGGTTTGATCATTTCGAGGTACCATGAACAGAAGTCGTTCCAGATAAAACTGTACAAATCCATAATGGCATCCGAAAGGCGGTACTGGCTGTAGTAGCCCTCCAATTTGCTGAGCAGCTGATTGAATTTGTTTTCCAGCCACTGCACGGCCAGTTGCTGTACGGCCAGCAAATCGGCATCGTCCTCCTCATCTGCAACTTCCCAGCTCTTGACGAGGCGCAGGGCGTTCCACATTTTGTTGCAGAAATTGCGGCCCTGCTCGCAAAGTGCGCTCTCATTCAGCACCTTGCCCGTCTTAGGGTCTATGGGCGCATCAAAAATGATGTCATTTCCTGCGGAAGTACTGCTCAACAAGCCAAAGCGCACGCTGTCGGCCCCATAGCGGCTGATGAGCTCCAGGGCATCCGGCGAGTTGCCCAGCGACTTGCTCATCTTGCGGCGCTTGTTGTCGCGAACCATGCCCGTGAAGAAAACATCGCGGAAAGGCATGCGGCCGTGTTCTTTGACCCAATCCTCGCCCAACAGTTCTCCTGAATATTCATAGCCCGACATGATCATGCGCGCCACCCAGAAGAACATGATGTCCCAGCCCGTTACCAACGCATTGGTCGGGTAATAATAACGCAATTCATCCTGGCGCTCAAAGCCGTCAAAGACCGTGATGGGCCACAGCCAGGAAGAAAACCAGGTATCCACCACATCTTCCTCCTGCTGTAAGTCTTCCATTTGCAAATCGGGCTTGCCGAGTTTTTCACGGGCCTGCTGCAGGGCCTCTTCGGGCGTTTCGGCCACAAAGACTTCCTCGCCGTAATACCAGGCGGGGATGCGCTGCCCCCACCACAATTGACGGGAGATACACCAGTCGCGCACGTTTTCCTCGCGCAACCAGGAGTAGTACATGTTCCAGAAGTGTTCGGGGAAGAAACGCACTTCCTTTTTTTTCACGGCCTCCAGCGCCATTTTGGCAAAGTCCTCCATTTTGAGGAACCACTGTAAGCTCAGGCGCGGCTCCACCACGGCTTGGGTGCGCTCGCTGCGGCCCACCTTGTTGGTGTAGTCTTCGATTTTTACCAGATGGCCCTGGCGCTGCAGCTCTTCGGCTATGAGCTCGCGTACTTCGAAGCGGTCTTTTCCGATGTAGCGTTGGGCGGCTTCGCTCATGGTGCCGTCTTCGTTGAAGACATCTATCACCTCCAGTTGGTGGCGTTGTCCGATTTCGTAGTCGTTGGTATCGTGAGCGGGGGTTACTTTGAGGGCGCCGGTACCGAATTCGCGCTCTACATAAGTATCAAAAATGATGGGCACGGAGCGGCCAATCAGGGGCACCAGGGCCCGCTTGCCCTTGAGATGCGCATAGCGCTCGTCTTCGGGATGCACGGCCACGGCGGTATCTCCCAAAATCGTCTCGGGACGGGTGGTGGCGATGGTAATCCACTCGTCTTCGCTGCCCTCTATGCGGTAACGGACGTGGTACAGCTTCGAGGCTTCTTCGCTATAAATGACCTCTTCGTTGGAGAGGACTGTTTTGGCGACGGGGTCCCAGTTGGTCATGCGCAGGCCGCGGTAGAGGCGGCCTTTGCGATATTGGTCCACAAAGACTTTGATGACGGCCCGCGAGAGCGAAGGCTCCATGGTGAAGCGGGTGCGCTGCCAGTCGCAGGAAGCACCGAGGCGCTTGAGCTGCTCGAGGATGATGCCCCCGTATTTTTCCTTCCACTCAAAGGCGTATTTGAGAAATTCCTCCCTGCCGATTTCGGATTTTTTGAGGCCCTTTTCTCGCAGTAATTTTACAACTTTAGCTTCCGTGGCTATGGAAGCGTGGTCCGTACCCGGCACCCAGCAGGCGTTCTTCCCCTCTTTGCGCGCCTTGCGGATGAGGATGTCCTGGATGGTGTTGTTGAGCATGTGCCCCATGTGCAGCACGCCGGTTACATTGGGCGGCGGAATGACGATGGTGTAAGGCTCCCGCTCATCGGGCTCGGAGTGGAAGTAATTCTTCTCCAACCAGTGGGCGTACCACTTATCTTCAACTTCGGCAGGCGTATATCGCTTCGGCAGGTTCATCTAAGGCTGTTTTTCGTTCGCTGAATGAGAGGCAAAGATACGAAGAATTGCGAGAGCAAAACGGCCTGCCCCGCCGCTCAGTACCGAAACTCATGCACTTCCGCTTCTCCCTTTCTGCGGGCAAAAACCACAAACAGGCGGTCATAGACCTCCTCGGGCAGGGTCTCGTATTTGTCGCTGCCGCTGAGTGCATTCAGCAACTGCGGGATGGTGTTGGAATGCCCCACGATGAAGACTTTTGCGCCCGGGTCTTTCACAAAGATCGTATCCAGCAACTGCTCCTGTTTATCCGGTTCGTAGCCGGCGACGGGCACCTTGTAGCGCATATTCAACGGCTGCAGGGTGCCCATCGTGCGGCGATAGGGTGTGGTAAAGCCGATGTCCAATCCACAATCTCCGACAATGGTCGCCAGGCGATGGGCGCGCCAGCGGCCGTCATCCGTCAGGCCCGGGTCTTTGCCCCCCTCCGCCTTCTCGGCATGGCGCACGAGGAAGAAGATGGTCACGGCGCTGTCTTCGGGAAAGAGTATGCTGTCTCCAATCGTCGTTATCAGGCCTTTTTCTGTGGCTTTCGCCAAATAAGGCAGGCCCTCACCTGCCCGATCGCCTGCGGTAGTACACTGCTGCAGCGCCACCGCCAGCGCTATGAGGATGAAGAGGTGTTTCATGCGTTTGGATTTTAGGCCTGCAAAATACGTAAATGAATGGAGAATGGTGGAATCGGGGGAATCGGGGGAATCGGGGGAATCGGG
>JALVES010000239.1 GCA_027030635.1 Saprospiraceae bacterium
CATTAGAACGCAAAGCGTTCCACATTCCCTATCTTTGCCCCCATGAAAAAACTCACCCACATCCTCATTCTCTTGGCCCTTTGCACAGGGGCCGTTCATGCGCAAGATTTATCGCTGTCTTATTATTTGCCTTTTGAAGAAGGCGCCTTCAATCCCGACATTCCCACGCCTGAGCAGGTGCTTGGATATCAGGTGGGCGAGTGGCATGTCTCGCACGACCGGCTCGTACAATATATGTATGCCCTGGCTGCGGCCTCTGACCGCATACTCATTGAGAAAACGGGGCGCACTCACGAAAACCGCCCGCTGCTGCTGCTCACCATTTCTTCACCGGAAAATTTGCAGCACATTGAAGACATCCGGCAGGAGCATCTGGCCTGGACGGAGGGCAGGAGCCAAAAGCCGCTGGCGGAGCAGCCGGCCATTTTGTACCAGGGTTACACCATCCACGGCAATGAGGCCAGTGGGGCCAATGCGGCGCTCATCATGGCCTACTATCTGGCCGCCTCTCAGGACCCCGGGTTGGAGGAGATGCTCCGCCATGTAGTCATCCTTTTCGATCCCTGCTACAATCCCGACGGCATGAATCGCTTTGCCTCCTGGGTGAACACCCACAAAAGTTTCCCCCCCGTAAGCGACCCGCAGTCGAGGGAATTTCGCGAAGCCTGGCCGCAGGGGCGCACCAATCACTATTGGTTTGATCTCAACCGCGACTGGCTGCCCGTACAGCATCCCGAAAGCCGCGCACGCATTGCCAACTTCCACCGCTGGCGCCCCAATGTGCTCACCGACCATCACGAAATGGGCACCAACTCCACCTACTTCTTCCAACCGGGCGTGCCCCAACGCACCAATCCCCTCACGCCCGCCCGCAACCAGGAACTCACCGGCCTGATCGCACAGTTTCACGCCCGCGCACTCGACCGCCTCGGCTCGCTCTACTACAGCAAAGAACGCTACGATGATTTTTACTATGGCAAAGGCTCCACCTTCCCCGACATCAACGGCTCCATAGGCATTCTCTTCGAGCAGGCCAGTTCGCGCGGCCACCTCCAACAAAGCGTACATGGCGAGCTGAGCTTCCCCTTCACCATCCGCAACCAGGTAGCCACCTCGCTCTCCAGCCTGCGGGCCACCTATGAGCTGCGCGAAGAATTGCTGCAATACCAACAAAACTTCTTCAAAGAAGCCGCTCGCGAAGCCGAACGCGACCAAACACAGGCCCTGCTGCTCGCCGCTCCAAACGATGCCGGCCGCATGAAAGCCTTCCTCGACATCCTAAGCATGCACAGCATCGAATTCCTGCTCCCCACAGAAGACCTGATCGTCAACGGAGACACCTTTCCGCAGGGGCAAAGCTGCCTCATCCCCTTCCGGCAAAGCTCGTATCGCCTGCTGCGTGCCATGTTCGACCGCCAGTTGGATTTCCAGGACAGCCTCTTTTACGACGTCTCCGCCTGGACGCTGCCCCTCGCCTTCAACCTCCAAAGCCAGCCTTTGGACCAAAAGGAACTCAGCCGGATTCAGGGGAAATGCACAGAAAACAGATTCTATCATTTGCCAAAGCCATTGCCTGAGAGCAGGTACGCCTACCTCTTCAGTTGGAGCGAGTACCTCGCGCCACGCATCTTGTACGCTCTCCAAAAAGAGGGCATCCGCTGCAAGGTGGCCATGCGGCCTTTCGAAGATGCAGAGGGGCGCCACTTTCCCCGCGGCAGTATCCTCGTGCCGGTGGAGGGCCAGAGCCTGTCGCCCACAGATTTGCGCAAGCTGCTCTACGCCCTGGAAGCCCAAACCGACATCCCCGTTTATGCCGTAAACTCCGGCAACTCGCTCAACGGCCTGCAGCTCGGCAGCACCTACTTCCGGCCCTTAGAGCAGCCCCGGGTCGCACTCATCGTCGGCCGCGGCATAACCCCCTACGATGCCGGCGAAGTCTGGCATCTGCTCAACCTCCGCTACCAGATGCCCGTTACCCTGCTCGACATCAACGACATGGGGCGGGCCGACCTCTCCCGCTACGACGTCTTCGTGATGGTCAACGGCTCTTATGGCAGGATGTCTTCTTCGGCTTTCGCCAAATTGCAAACGCGCCTCAGGCAGGGCGCCACGCTCATCACCATGCGCTCCGCCTCCCGCTGGGCAGCTAAAAAGGGCCTAAGCAAAGCCATCATCAAAACAGATGAAAATCAAGACACCCTCCCCCCAAGCCGCCGCCCCTACGAAATGCAGGACCGCGATGCCGGCGCACAAGTCATCGGCGGCGCCATCGTACAAGCTCAGCTCGACCTCTCCCACCCCCTCTGCTTCGGCTACGAAAACCCGACCCTGCCCCTCATGAGAAAAGGAACGGTCTTCTTCAAACTCACCCAAAACCCCTACGCCACACCTCTTGTCTATAGCGACACCCCCCTGCTCGCCGGCTACATCTCCGACAAAAACCTCGAAAAAATGGCCGGCAGCCCGGCAGTGGTGGTCTCCTCCTTCGGCAAAGGCCGCGTCATCTCCTTCGCCGACAACCCCAACTTCCGGGCCTTTTGGTATGGCAGTAATAAGCTGTTCGCCAATGCGCTGTTCTTTGGCGGGATTATTAACAGGGGGACTACTGAGTAGGGTTAAGTTTTTTATTAGTTTACTGTTTACGGTTGACGGTTTACAGTTTTTTTTATTGGGTGTTCGGCGGATAGTGGGGTTTTGTTGAGCGTTGAGCGTTGAGTGTTGAGTGTTTATCGTTTATCGTTGAGCTTCGAGCGTTAAATGTTAAGCACTAAGTATTGAGCATTAAGGATTGACGTGGGGAGTTCCACCGATTCCACCGCTTTCACCGATTCCACCACTTCCACCGATTCCAC
>JALVES010000240.1 GCA_027030635.1 Saprospiraceae bacterium
ACGGATTTACGGCATCACCTTCCCCAAACAGAAGGAGTTGGATGAATACCTCCACAAGCTCGAAGAAGCCCGCAAGCGCGACCATCGCAAGCTGGGCAAAGAGTTGGAGTTGTTCATGTTCTCTGAAAAAGTGGGAGCCGGCCTGCCCATCTGGCTGCCCAAAGGTACACAATTGCGTACCCGCCTCGAAGACTTCCTCAAGCAGGAGCAGCTCAAAAGGGGCTATCAGCCGGTCATCACGCCGCATCTCGGCAAGAAAGAGCTGTACGTAACCTCCGGCCACTACGCTAAGTACGGCGAAGACAGTTTTCAGCCCATCCACACCCCGAAAGAAGGGGAGGAGTTCCTGCTCAAGCCGATGAACTGCCCCCACCACTGCGAAATCTTCGGCCACCGGCCCCGCTCTTACAAAGACCTGCCCCTGCGCATCGCAGAATTCGGCACCGTCTATCGCTACGAGCAGAGTGGTGAGTTGCACGGCCTCACCCGCGTGCGGGGCTTCACCCAGGACGACGCCCACATCTTTTGCACTCCCGATCAGGTCAAAGGCGAGTTCCTGAATGTGCTGGAATTGACGCGCCACGTGCTTCAAAAACTGGGCTTCGAAGACTATACCGTGCAAATCTCCCTGCGCGATCCCGAAAATCCCGAAAAGTACATCGGCTCGGAAGAAAACTGGGAAAAGGCCGAACGCGCCATCGTCGAAGCCGTAGAGGAAACAGGCCTGGAAGCCGTAACGGAATTAGGCGAAGCCGCTTTCTACGGCCCCAAACTCGACTTCATGGTCAAAGATGCCCTCGGCCGCTCCTGGCAACTGGGCACCATACAGGTGGATTACAACCTGCCCGAGCGCTTCCAACTGGAGTACATCGGCCCCGACAACCAGCCACATCGCCCGGTGATGATCCACCGCGCACCCTTTGGCTCTATGGAGCGCTTTGTAGGCGTACTTATCGAACACACAGGCGGCAATTTCCCGCTTTGGCTCACACCCACACAGTTCATCGTTCTGCCCATCAGCGACCGCTTTTTGGATTACGCCAAAGAAGTCGTAGCAGAGCTCTCCGCCCTGGGCCTGCGCGGCGAAGTGGATGAGCGGAACGAAAAAATCGGCCGCAAAATTCGCGATGCCGAACTCAAAAAAATACCCTACATGCTCATCGTCGGCGAAAAAGAAGTGGAAAGCAAAACCGTAGCCGTGCGCAAACACGGCCAGGGAGACCAGGGCGTCGAGAGTGTAAATGCATTTGCCGAAAGGCTAATAATATCATCTAAATAAAATGTCTTAAACAGTCATAAGCTCAAAAAATCCCCCCCAAAACTGCTTTTTTTGCCGAATCGGCCCGGGGGGCTTGCACAATTCGATTTTTTGCCTTAACTTTCGGCCTGAAAGAATACGGGTGTTAGACGAGTTGCTGAGACCTCTGTGTGAGACTTTCGTCAAATGAGCACGGAGACTCGGTCGCCACAAACCAAAAAGCTTATGTGGAGAGTTGTACTTATTGCTTTTTTGTTGTGTTTTGGAGGCGCTGCTTTAGAGGCAGCAGGCGGGCCTGTACAGCTCGGCAGCTCCTATTCTGCAATTCTTTCTGAGCCGCCTTCCGGCAAACCTTATATCTTTCCCAATCCTGCAGTGGATTTCATTGAACTGGCAGATGTGAAAGGGAATGTGAATGCCATTCGCATTTACAACCTTTTGGGGAGGGATGTGCTGCACTTTAAAGTGATGGAAGGCGCAAAATACAATGTCGCCAAGCTCCCTGCCGGTATTTATTTGGTGCAAATGCTGGATGAAAAGGGAGAGGTGATCTCTACGCAGCGCATGCATAAGCGCTGATTGGGTAGAGGGAAAATAGGGTGTTGTCCGATATGCATTAACTCGAAAGAGGCATTTGGGACAACTCAAACTCGGGGGATTATCAGTAACTGAAGGTATTAACTTGCTGTTGGGAAGCAGTGGGAGTTAGGTTTGGATATGGATTTCAAGACGCTTGTGTCTGAAAGCCTGAATGAGTGTGCCCCTTGAGGGGTGAAATTTATTTGTTCATATTTAAAACGAGCATATCTTGAGAAAGACATCTACCACAACGTTGCGGGCCTGGTTTCTCGCCTTGTGTGGCATCCTGGCCTTTGAGGTTTTGTTGCCCGCTCAGGACACGCATTTTTCGCAGTTTTACAACACGCCTTTGTATGTCAATCCGGCGCTTACTGCCGTGGATAAGGCCGATATCCGCTTTATGGGGGCCTATCGCGGGCAGTGGGAACAGGCGCTTTTTGACCCCTACACCACTTTCTTTGGGATGTTTGACACGAAGTTTTACCCAAAGTACAACGACCGTTACTTCTGGGGCCTGGGCGTGAGTTTCCTCTACGATGTGGCGGGCCAGAGCAGCCTGGGCTTGCTGGGAGCCGATGTCAATGCTTCTTTTACTTATGCACTGGATAAGGAGAACTTTGTTACCATCGGATTTGGAGGCGGTGGCGCTCAGCGCAGTTTTCAGCTCGACAATCTTTCTTTTGGCGAGCAGCACAATGGTGAGCAGTATGACCCCAATTTGCCGACAGGCGAAAACTTTACCTCTCTCGCCAATTTCTTCGGCAGTCTTGGAGGAGGGCTCAACTATCACGGCCAAAAGACGGGCAAGCGCACTTATTTGGATGTGGGGGCGGCAGCTTTTCACATCAATCGCCCCAACCAGGCTTTTTACAGCGCCGATGAAAGCGCTTTGCCCATGCGGCTGAGCCTGTACATGCGGCCTATGCTGCAGCTGAGCGAGCAGGTGGACCTGCCCTTGCATGGCCTGGCTCAGTTTCAGGGGCCTTATTTTGAGGCCGTAGCCGGGGCCGGCA
>JALVES010000241.1 GCA_027030635.1 Saprospiraceae bacterium
CGCACTTATCACAAAGTGATGTGCCGCCCTTATTTTTGGCGGACGTACAGCCAACAGGAAATAGACCTCGTGGAAGAATGTGCCGGGGGCATTCGCGCCTTCGAATTTAAATGGAGCGATGCCCGCCGTCCCCCGGCGCCTGCGGCCTGGAGAGAGCGCTATCCGGAGGCCTCTTATGAAGTCATAACGCCTTCTCGCCTGAATGGTTTTATTTTGTGATTTCTCAACATAAACAACAATGAATAAAAAAATACAAGACCATTGGGACGAACTGATTGCCAACGCCCCCAACGGTTTGCCCTATGCCTATTCCTGGTATTTGGACATCGTTACTTCCAATCGCTGGCGCGGCTTGTTTGACGAAGAGACCGGAACGGCTATGCCCATTCCCTATGGGAGCCTTTTTTTTAGCTTTCGCCAAATGCTTAAGCTACGCGGGTGGTCGGCGCATCGGGTGGTGCAGCCCGTGTTTTGTCAGCAGTTGGGGCTTTTCGGCAAGCGGTTTTCAGATATAGAGCTGTTTCATGATTATTTTAAGGACTTTATGTCTCGTGTGCGCTATGTTGATTCTTATTGCCTGAATGAAACGAACAGGGACTTGCCTCTTGCTGTTGCGCTGCACCGCATGAAAATCCGTGAGCGCACCAATTATGTATTGCCTTTGCGGAAAACCTATAAGGGCTTGGTAAAAGGCTATTCAAAATCCCACCGCCGTGCGCTGGAGAAATCAAAGGACCTGATTTTTGAGGAAGACGTTTTGCCGCCGGCCGATTTTCTGGGGCAGCATCGCAAGTATGTGGGCAGGCGTGCGGGGCTGTCCATGCGCGCCTATATCCGCTGGGAGCTTCTCATCCGGGCCGTGCGCGAGCGGAACATGGGAAAACTCATCTCCATGCGCACGCCTGCGGGTGAAGTGGCCTCTGCCGCCTTCATCCTGCAAAGTCATGGCCGCCTCATCTACCAGGGAGGCTATGCCGTAGCTGAAAAGAAAGACTTAAACCCCATGCATGCCCTGCTCGATGCGCTCATCCGCCGGCACGCAGGCAGCAGGCTGCTGTTAGATTTTGAGGGCTCGGACATCCCCTCCATAGCTGAGTTCTTCAGAAGATTTGGCGCCCAAGAGCGGAAGTATTGGATGGTGTATAAGTAGTAGGGCGAAGTAGTACTTTTCGTCCATTATACTGAATAAAACACCCATTTTTTGCCAAAACTTCCATTATACTTTATATATTTGCGCCATGCAAGTCTTCAAACGAGAGCGGTATTTGGCTCGAATCCGGCCTTTTATGCGTAAGCAACTCATCAAGGTGCTTACGGGGCAGCGGCGTGTGGGGAAGAGTTATTTGCTTCGTCAGATACGGGATGAGATTCTCGCCGAAGAGCCGGAGGCACACTTTATTGAGTTGGATTTGGAGCGTTTTGACTTTCACCATATTCGCACAGCCGAGGCCATGTATGCTTTTGTCGCAGAGCGGGAGCAGGAAGGGCAGATGAATTACCTGTTTGTAGATGAGATTCAGGAAGTGGAGTCGTTTGAGCGGGTTTTGCGGCATTATCACGCTCAGGGGAATTTTGACATCTACTGTACCGGCAGCAATGCGCAGTTGCTGTCGGGCGAGTTGGCCACTTATTTGAGCGGGCGCCAAATAGAACTGCAGGTGCATCCGCTTTCTTTTGAGGAGTTTCTGCAATTTCACCGGCTCGAAGCCAATCAGGAGAGCCTGAATAAGTACATGCAATTTGGTGGCATGCCCTATCTGATTCATTTGGGGCTGGAAAGAGAAGTCGTCCACGAATACCTGCAGGCAGTCTTGAGCGCCATTCTTTTTCGGGATATAGCCCTGCGTCATGAGCTCCGCGATTTGACTTTTTTGCAAAATCTCACTTCCTTTCTGGCCGATTATACCGGCAGTCTGGTTTCGGCTTCATCCATATCGAAGTATCTCAAAGCGCAGGGGCTTTCGAAGAGCATTCAAACGGTAGTGGATTATCTGACTTATCTGCGCCAGGCTTTTCTCGTCAATGAACTGCGGCGCTATGACATCAAAGGAAAGCGCATTTTTGAAACTTCATCGAAATTCTTTTTTGAAGATATTGGCCTGCGCAATGTGCTGAGCGGTTTTTCGGCTGCGGACATTCACAAAGTCATGGAGAACGTGGTTTACAATCACCTTCGCATTCACAATTATCAGGTTTATGTAGGTAAGCTCAGGGATGCGGAAATAGATTTCGTGGCACAAAAAGGCGATGAAAGAAAATACATCCAAGTCGCGTATCGTCTGGATAGCGAGCAAACCATTCGCAGAGAGTTCGGCAATTTGCTGGCCATTAAAGACAACTATCCGAAAATGGTGATAACGCTCGAAGAGTCTCCGGCGACTTCTTCTTATCAGGGTATTGAACACTATGCTCTCTTGCGATTTTTGAAGACTATTTCTTAATTTAAAACTTCAGTCATGCAAAACGAAAACAATGCTTCTCCTTTCCAAAAAGAACTAAAATCTTTGCGCGTCATGCATCTCGGCTTGATGGCAGGTTTGGCGATTGTTTTGTTGAATATGTTGTTTTTGAACAACTTTCAGTTGAAGCCTGCGCTGGATACCCTGGTGCTGGTAGCTTTATTTCTCGCCGTGGCGGCGCCTTTGGCCGTGCAGGCCTTTGTACTTCCTCAGCTGCTTGCTGCCGCAAAGTCGAAGACCGGGCTGCAGCAAAAATGGAATGCTTACAGGACTTATGCCATCATGTCTTATGCTATTCTCGAGGGGCCGGCCTTGGTGAATGTGGTAGTCTATTTTTTGACGCAGTCTTACTATTGTCTCATTGCAGCCCTGCTGCTTCTCGTACTGCT
>JALVES010000242.1 GCA_027030635.1 Saprospiraceae bacterium
CAGTGTTTCTCCTTTGTTGGTGAGCAGGCCGTTGGGGAGGGAGACGGTTACGAAGTAGCTGTCGTTTTGGGGGAGCAGGGCTTTGCCGGTAACGCGGCCTTCGACGATGCCGAATTCTTCATAGGGGTAGCTCTCGAAGCGGATGAGGACGCGCTGGCCGATTTTCACTTTGCCGGAGCCGGTAACGGGCAGGAGGATTTCGCCTACCAGCTCGTTGTCGCGGGCTATGGGGACGATGGCCATGACGCGCTCGCCGGCGTGTACGTAGCGGTTTTCGGGTCTCAGGCTGTAGAAGGAGACCACGCCTGCCTCGGGCGCCATGAGCAGGTATTTGCTTTTCCAGTCCTGGAGTTGATTGTCCAGCTCGGCTATGGCCTGGAGCAGCACCTGGTACTTGCCGATATCGCCTCCTGAGCCGTCTTCGCTGGCGATGATTTCGGCCTTGATCTTGTCTATGTCGCGCGAGAGGGTGAAGATGCGGTCTTCGAGTTGGGAGATGCTCATGTCCTGGTCAATCAGGGCCTCGCGGGCGGCCTGGACTTTTTCGAGATCGGCCATGTCGCCTTCGTAGCGCTTTTGCAATTGGTCGAGTTGGCGCTGCAGGGCATCGCGGCGCTCATTGGCTTTTTGGAGTTCGTCCTGCAGGTTTTGGCGCTTGCGGAGGTAGCGCTTCAGCCGGCTTTTGAGACGGCGCGTCTGGTCGGAATCGTATTCCGAGCGCTCAAAAGAAAATTCCTGAAACAGACGCAGGAAAGCGCGATAGTCAGCCTGCAACTCTCCGAGGCGCAGGTATTTTTGGGGTTCGTACTCGTAGAGGGCTGTTTTGTCGAAAGACTGTAAACGCTTCAGGCTTTCTTCCAGGCTGATGACGTCTTCCAAGCTCGCCGTGCTGCTGATCATGGCGAGGATGGCGCCCTGCTCGACGGTATCGCCCTCCTCCACCCGGATTTTTTTGATGTAGCCATCGGTCTGCGCAATCAGCGGAATGGGCGGGTCGGCTGTGGTGAGCGTAATTTCTGCTGTAATTTTTTCGGGATAGTAAAAGATCATGCCTATGGCGAGGATGAGCACAAACACTAAAAAGACAACCAGCGTTCCCCAGCGTGCCAGCCAGGCGGGCGGGGCGCTGAGAATATCGCGAATTTCCTCGCTGCGGCGTTCTAACAGTTTTTTTTCAGCCATGATGTCAGGCTCCGAGTTCCAACTGGTTTTTCAAAAGGTGGTAGTAGGTTCCGCGGGCATTGGTCAGTTCGTCGTGTGTTCCCTGTTCGATGAGCTCGCCGTCTTCGAGTACGATGATGTAGTCGGCATTCATCACGGTGCTGAGGCGGTGGGCGATGAGCACTGTGGTGGCATGGGGGAAGGCGTCTTCCACGTTTTCCAGCACGATCAGCTCGTTGTAGGCGTCTAAGGCATTGGTGGCCTCGTCGAAGAACAAGAGCGAGGGCTTTTTATACACGGCTCTTGCAATCAGGATGCGCTGACGCTGGCCCTGGCTCAGGCCGAGGCCCTCGGCCCCGAGACGGGTGTTGTAGCCCAATGGCAAAGACTCGACAAAGCCGTGGATGTTGGCAATGCGGGCTGCCCATTTGAGGCGCTCTTCATCTATGCTGTCTTCGCCGAGACAGATGTTGCGGGCTACGGTATCCGAAAAAATGTAACCGTCTTGCAAGACCACACCGCAAAGCTCATTCCAGCGGCGGGAGGGGATGTTGCGCAGGGGCATTTCGCCCAGTTTCACCTCGCCTTCCTGCGGCTGGTACATGCCGAGCAGGAGCTTCATCAGGGTGGTTTTGCCACTGCCGCTGGAGCCGACGATGGCTGTGGTTTTTCCGGAAGGAATCTCTACACTGATGTCTTTCAAAGCCGGCGCGCCCTGTCCCTGCCGATAGCTGAAGGTAACATTCACCATCTTCAGGCTGAGCGCATCGGGCAGGATGTCGGCTTGGGCTTCGGCCTCTTCTTCCCCGGCCATTTGTTGGACTTCCTGCATGCGCTCCAGGCTGATGCGGGCATCCTGCACCATGCGCAGGAAGTGAATCAACTGTTGGATAGGCGCCTGCAACTGCCCCACGATGTACTGCACCGCCAGCAGTCCGCCTATGCTCAACTGGCCGTCTATGACTGCCTTGGCGGCAAATACGGTAATGAAAATATTTTTGACTTCGTCTATGATGCGGGCGCCCAGGTCCTGGCGCAGGTGCAGACTGCGGTAGTTCATGCCCGTGCGAAACAGCTCTGCCTCGGTGCGCTCCCAGTCCCAGCGCTTATCGGTCTCTGCATTGTTGAGCTTGATGTCTTCGATGCCGTGGATGAGTTCCTCCAGCTTGATTTGATTCTCGGAAGCCTGATCAAAGCGGATGTAATCCAGCTCCTTGCGCACCTGCATGAAGCGGGCGACCCACAAGACATAGACAGCCGTGCCAAAGAGGAAAATCCAAAAGACCGTGAGATTGAAGTAGAGCAACAAAACGCCGAGGATCAAAACCGAGACGAAGGAAAACAGGCTCAGCAGGCTGGAGGTCGTCAGCAGTTGCTCGATGCGCTGGTTGTCTCTGATGCGACGCAGCACATCGGCCGTGTTTTTGCGATCAAAAAAGGAGAGCGGCAGGCGAACCACTTTGATCAGAAAATCCGACAGCAGCCGGATGCCCATGCGCGTGCCTATGTGGGTGAGTATCCAGGCCCGCACGTGCTCCACCAGGGTCTTGCTCAGATAGAGGATCAGCCAAGCCACGAGCACCAGCAGCACGAAGTTAAAATCCAGCGTGCCCACGCCTTCATCCACTACGGATTTGATCAGGAAGGGGAAAAGCGCCTGCAACACGAGCA
>JALVES010000243.1 GCA_027030635.1 Saprospiraceae bacterium
GAATGAACAGCGGAAGGTTGTCGTAATCCAGGCCGTCTTCGTCATCCGGCGAGCCCGCTGTGGGGCCGTTGTTGTCGTCTCCGTCGGCCGTCTTGCCCGCATCCGCGGAGCTTTGGCCGTCGCCTTCGGGGTCCGTAAAGTCCCCTATCTTCAGCGTCACCTCATCATTGGCATTGGTCAAAATCTTATGCGAGGGACCGTTGTCAGAGGCTGTCGTATGGTAATCTGCGGGCGTCGTCGGCGCATTCGGATCACCCGTAGTGCCCGCCATCTGGTCATTCAGGTCGCCCCAGTCGTAGCCCATCACTATGGTTACATAGTCTTCCACCTCGCCATCCGGCGCCTGGCCTGTCGGACTCATCGCTGCTGCCATGTCCGTACTCAGGCGCGCGCGAACTCCTATATTGCGGTTCAACACTGTCGTCAGAGGCGGCGTTACGCTTATGCTGGCCGTCACATCTCCGCTGGCCACCGTAGTCGAATACATCTCCGAGGCTTCAAACTGGCCGTTGCCGTTCCAGTCTATGAACAGCGCAAGCTTCGCATCCGAGCCCGTCATATTCATCAGCGTGAAGTCTATGGTGGCAGGAATACCCGCTGTCAGCATCGGTATCGTCACCCCGTCTTCGTCATCTCCTCCGCAGGCCGAAGGCTGGCTATAGGAACTGCCGGCTGCATCGTCTCCGTCGGCATTGGTCGAAGGGGCTCCGTCCGTCTCTGCATCCACGCAACTGCCTAACTTCAGGCCCGGCTGGATGACGTGCGAAGCGCCGTTGCTGCCGGAGGTCGTGCTGTAGCTGTTTGGCAAGTCACCCCAGTCAACAGCGTAGTAGCCCGCATCCAAGGTCGGTATCGTATCGCCTGAACCTATCGTCTCCGTCTGCGTCATGCCGCCCATGGCGGGGTCTGCATCCGAGTCTTCATCTTCCGGTACGCCCGAAGCATTCGCTATCGTCGCATTCATGTCCGCAGGCGTAATAAACGTCACTTTGTAATCCCCGGGCCACAGATCGCCGAACATGTACATGCCGGTCGCATCCGTGCTCGTGCTCAGGTTTACGGGATTGCCCTGATTATCCGTACCGCTTAGTGCCACGCTTACGTTTTCTATGCCTGGCTCGCCCGCATCCTGCTGACCGTCCGTGTCGTAGTCTTCCCACACGTAATCACCTATCTTGCCCAATATCAAATAACCCGCATCTACCGTCGGGATGGTATCTCCCGAGTTCAGCACATAGGTGCCCGTCATGCCCGTCGTCTCATCCGCATCCGAGTCCGTATCATCGCCCGAGGCGTCGGGGTCATCCTGAACCGTGGGCGTCATGCCCGCAGGGGTGCTGAAGGTTACTTTGTAATCCGCAGCAGGCCACAAATCGCCAAACATGTACATGCCGTTCATGTCTGTGGTCGTGCTCAGGTTTACGGCATTGCCCTGATTGTCCGTTCCTGTCAGTTGCACGCTCACGCCCTCTATGCCCGGCTCGCCCGCATCCTGTTCGCCGTCTCCGTTCAGGTCTTCCCAGACTAAATCGCCTATCTTGCCAAGCGTCAGGTAGCCCGCATCCACGCTCGGGATCGTATCGCCTGAGGTCAGGACATACGTTCCCGTCATGCCCGTTGTCTCATCTGCATCCGAGTCCGTATCATCGCCAGAAGCATCCGGGTCATCTTGCACTGTAGGCGTCATACCTGCAGGTTGTGTAAAAGTGACTTTATAATCTGTAGCCGGATACAGATCGCCGAACATGTACATACCGTTCATGTCCGTAGTCGTACTCAAATTGACTGCATTGCCCTGGCCGTCTGTACCTGTAAGTTGTACACTCACACCCGCTATGCCCGGCTCGCCCGCATCCTGTTGGCCGTTGCCGTTCACGTCTTCCCAGACCAGATCGCCGAGCTTGCCAAGCGTCAGATAGCCGGCATCTACTGTCGGGATGGTATCTCCCGAGTTGATCGCATAAGTACCCGTCATGCCCGTCGTTTGATCGGCATCCGAGTCCGTCGCATCGGTAGCATCGGGATCATCAGCCACCGTTGGCACCATACCTGCAGGTTGCGTAAAGGTTACTTTATAATTCGTAGCAGGCCACAAATCACCGAACATGTACATGCCGTTCATGTCCGTGGTTGTATTCAGGTTGACGGCATTGCCTTGCGTATCTGTACCTGTCAGTTGGACACTCACGCCTGCTATACCGGGCTCGCCGGCATCCTGGATACCGTTGCCATTGGAATCATCCCAAACCAGATCACCGATCTTGCCCAGGGTCAGATAACCCGCATCCACGGTCGGGATCGTATCGCCTGAGTTAATCACATAAGTACCCGTCATGCCCGTCGTCTGATCGGCATCTGAGTCGGTATCATCACCAGAGGCATCAGGGTCATCTTGTACCGTAGGCGTCATGCCTGCAGGTTGCGTGAAAGTAAGTTTGTAATCTGTAGCAGGCCACAGATCGCCGAACATGTACATACCGTTCATATCTGTGGTCGTACTTAAATTAACGGCATTGCCGGCAGCATCTGTTCCCGTCAATTGTACGCTTACACCTGCAATGCCTGGTTCACCTGCATCCTGCTGGCCGTTGCCATTTACATCTTCCCATACCAGGTCCCCTATCTTGCCCAGGGTCAGATAGCCCGCATCCACCGTCGGGATGGTATCTCCCGAGTTCAGCACATACGTACCCGTCATGCCCGTCGTCTCATCCGCATCCGAGTCCGTATCATCGCCCGAGGCGTCGGGGTCATCCTGTACCGTGGGCGTCATGCCCGCAGGGGTGCTGAAGGTTACTTTGTAATCCGCTGCAGGCCACAAATCGCCGAACA
>JALVES010000244.1 GCA_027030635.1 Saprospiraceae bacterium
TGTTGCCAAAGGCTGATGTGGTTCTGCTGTTTTCTTCGGCGGGCTTCAGTTTTACAGAGAAGGGGTGTATGGCTTTGCTGGCCCGGCGCTTTGGGAAAAAAGTCGTGCTGGCGCCCCGCTCCGGACTTTTGCAAGACGCTTTGGAAAAGAAAGGCTGGCAGCGCGCTTTTGCCCGCCGCGTGATCAGGCGTGTGGATTGTCTGCTGTGTCAAAGTCTTTTTTGGAAAGATTTTTACTACAAATTAGCCGGTGGCCCCAAAGAAAAATACGTGCATCGCCCCAACTGGATAGATGTCCGCCCCTATCTCGAGCTCCATGCTGCCGGTGAGCGGGAGGGGCAACGGCCGAAAGTCCTGTTTCTCGGATGGATAACGCGCAACAAGGGCGTTTTCGATCTCATCGCCGCCGCCCGCCTTTTGGGTGAAGACTGTCCGGAAATCATGCTCGCCGGCGATGGAGATGGGATGGAAGAGGCCCGCAGGCAGGTGCAGGCTGCCGGGCTTGAAGGCTGCATCCAACTCAAAGGCTGGGTCGGCGCCGACGAAAAGATGAGGCTCTTGGCAGAATCGGAGATTTTCGTACTGCCCTCCTATCGCGATGGCTATCCCAATGCCCTGCTCGAAGCCATGGCTTCCGGCCTGGCCTGTGTAGCTTCCCGCGCGGGCAGCATTCCCGAGATCATCGTCTCCGGCAAGCATGGTCTGTTGGTAGAGGCAGGTGAGCCTGAGCAAATCGCCGATGCCTTGCGCTTGTTGATTCGTGACGTACCTTTGCGCCGGCAACTGGCCGATGCCGCCCGCCGGCGGGTATTGCAAAACAACAGCCTGGAGCAGGCCACCCGAGATTTGGCGGATTTGCTGCATCAGCTTTAGTGAAACGTGAAACATCTTTTATGAAAATACTCAGCGTAGTGGGCGCCCGTCCCAATTTTATGAAAGTGGCGCCTTTGCACCGGGCCTTTTTGGCCCGTGGTTTGGACTCCTGCATTGTCCATACGGGGCAGCATTACGATGCCCGCATGAGTAAGGTTTTTTTTGAGCAACTGGAGTTGCCCGTGCCCGATCACTATCTCGGCCTCGGAGGCGGAAGCCACACTCAACAGACGGCCCGCATCATGCTCAAGTTTGAGGAAGTGCTGCAGCAGGAGAATCCGGATCTGGTGCTGGTGGTGGGCGATGTCAATTCCACCATCGCCTGTGCTTTGGTGGCCGTTAAAATGCACTATCCGGTGGCCCATGTAGAGGCCGGCCTGCGCAGTGGCGATCGCCGCATGCCCGAGGAGATCAACCGCATCCTCACCGACCGCATTTCCGATTATCTCTTCGTTACGGAGCACAGCGGCCTGGTGCATCTCGCCCGCGAAGGCGTGCCCGAAGAAAAGATTTTTTTCACGGGCAACGTGATGATAGACTCTCTGGTGCATTACCGCCAAAAAGCTGCAAAAACCGGAATTTTACAAGAACACCGGCTTGAGCCCGGGGAGTACGTACTCATGACCATGCACCGCCCTTCCAATGTGGACCATCCGGAAGGGCTGCAGGCCATTATGGAGATCGTCCGCCGCACGGCCCGGCACAAGCAAGTAGTCTTCCCCATGCACCCACGCACGCGCAATAATTTGGAGCGCTTTGAGCTTGATGCTGCCTTTCGGCAAATAGAAAACCTGCTCCTTACAGAGCCCCTCGGCTATCTGGAGTTTTTGCAGCTCATGCAAAATGCCTTTGCCGTGATTACCGACAGCGGTGGCATACAGGAAGAAACAACCTTTTTGCAAGTGCCCTGCTTTACTTTTCGCGAAAGCACGGAGCGTCCCGTTACGGTGGAGCTGGGCACCAACATGCTTCTGCCCGATTTAAATCCCGATTCCGTAGCTGAAGCCTTTGAGGCCTTGCTGCAGGGCAGGGTTAAAAAGGGCAGCATCCCTCCCCTTTGGGACGGGCGGGCTGCCGAGCGCATTGCAGAGATTTTGGAGGGAGAGGGTTTATAGCTTCACCTGCAGTTCTGTCTCTGCCCCGACTTTGGCGAGGAGCTGAAAATTTCCGTTATGCTTTTGATAAAGCGCAGCAGCTTCGCGGCGAACTTTCCTGCCGCTTTCATCGCGCCGGGGGATGCGGTTTTCCACCAGCAGGAAGAGTCCCTTTTCGGGCAGGGCTTCAAAGATGAGTTTGAGCGCCTGCTGTAGTTTTTCCGGCGGGAAATACCCGGGATTCAGCACATTGGCTGCTTTAATGAGAAAGGGCTGTTTTTCGCTCCACTTTTGCAGCAGATCGTGTCGTTGAATATGGATTTGCTGCGGCCTTTGGCGCTGTTCTTTTTGCAGGGCCGGATGGATGAGTGGTACTTTTTTTAAGGCAAGAGAACCCTCTTGCCGGAGTTTTTCAAACTCAACCAGCTCTTTGCGAAAGAGCCGGCGGGTCAGGCGCGAAAACTGTGGGTAATAGACAAAGAAGCGGTCGGCAATGAGCGTACATCGCCCCCGGGGCTCGAAGAAAAACACCTTTTGCCCTCTTTGCAAATAATGAACTTCCGGAAAGAGGTCAGTTACGTAATACTTTTTAAAAGAGAAGTTGAGCACCTGCATCAGTTCCAGAGAAGTGATGCCATCGGAAGCTCCCAGATCGAGGATGACGGCCTCTTCGGGCAGGCCTTGAGAGCGGATGAGCTCATTGCTCAGGGCGTGACGGCCCGGTCGGGTGGTTTTGAAAGTGCCTCCGAGCCGCAGGTTGGAAACGGCCTGTGAAAAGGCCTTGCCCGATAGCTGATGGCCCTGCAGCAGGCTGCGCGGGTCTTTGCGCAAATGAGCGCCAATCAGGCGGCGCAAAGCGCCCGGCC
>JALVES010000245.1 GCA_027030635.1 Saprospiraceae bacterium
TCGGCAACCATACTCATGTTGTGGTAGAAGAAAGAACCTCCCTCCGGCACCACCAGCACGCCCAACTCGCGGGCAGCCTGAATCACTTGCTGGCGCTGCTCGCGTCGGGGCTGGTTGTAGCTCTTCACCGAAAAAGCGCCATAGGCCTTCGTGCGCCGTATGGCCGAACGGGCATCCTCCAGGTTGTTGATGACAGCCTTGAAATCGCCATCCGCGCCGTACAGGATGACGCCCGTGGAGTACAGCCGCGGCCCCGTCATATTGCCCGCGCGAATCATCTCCGCCTGCGAGAAAATCATTTCGGAATTGGAGGAAGGGTCGTGCGAAGTCGTTACCCCATAGGCCAGGTTGGCGTAGTACTGCCACTGCTTCTGCGGGCTGAGACCGTAGCGGAAATTCCCCACGTGAGCGTGTACATCTATGATGCCCGGCATGATGGTTTTGCCCGAGCAGTCATACACTTTGGCCTTACGCGGGATGCGCACCTCCGAAGCCGGCCCCACAGCCCGGATGCGGTTGCCCTCGACGACGATGGAGCCGTCTTCAATGACCTCCTCCCCTTCCATGGTGATGATTCTGGCATGGGTGAAGGCGATGATGCCTTTCGGCAAATCGGAGGCCAGCCTGAGGCCCGTCTCAATCCCCGTGCTGTCCATAGGCGGCAAATCCGCTCGCCCGCCGCGCAGAAAGCTGAAGCGCTCGCTCAGCGTATCCGTGAAATAAGTCGGTCCGAGCATCCAGTGCAGCACCTTGCTGTCGGGCGACCAATGGATGTTGATGCCTGCATCGCGGGCCACCTGCGCCACCGGCACCGCCTTACTGTTTGCCGAAAGGCTAATGGCCTTCCCCGTCTCCGGCATGGGTGCCACATAAACCTTGTAAAGCTCCGACCAGGCCACCCAGCGATTGTCGGGGCTGGGGACGATGCGCTGGGCATAAGGCGCCTTGAAATGGTGGCGCTTTTCGTGCCCGTTAAGGTCCACGCTGTAGTAGTTCTTTTCGATGGCCCCAAAGAGGTAGCCGCCCGTCTGATAAAAAATGCGCGTTCCATCTGCATTGAAGAGGGGATATTCGCCTTCGCGGCAAACAAAAACCGCCTCACCACCCTCTGCACTCATCCGGTAAATCCCGGGCTCTGTGCAGTACAACGAGCCCTGATGGCCATTGCCCGCTTCCCTGCGGAAAACGATCTGACGGCCATCCGGCGAAAAGGACGGCGTGCGGTAAATCCCCGGCTCATCGGACAGCATTTGGCGAAAGCCATCGGAAAGGCGCAACTTCCAAAGACGACCGTACTCCTCATCATTCCAACTCACGTAAACCAGGTACTTGCCATCGGGCGAAAAAGCAGGCTCAAATTCGAGCATGTCCTGTTGCGAAGTGAGGCGAACCGGCTTGCCATTAGGCAAATCCTTCTTCCAAAGATACCCCACGGCCGAAAAGACCAACTGCTTCCCGTCGGGAGAAGTTACGGCATGGCGGATGACCTTGACGTCAAACTCAGGCTCAAACACCTTATGCTCAAAACGAACCGTCTCCATCATCTTGTGCTCCGCCCTGAGGTGGAAGGGAATGGTGCTCACTTCCCTGGTCTTCACATTCACCTTGCGGATTTTGCCCTTCGCCCAAATGTAAATCTCGCTGTCGTCCGGCGACCAGGCGAAGCCCGTATAGACGCCGAAGATCGCCCAGGCCTCCTGCTGGTCCTTGCTCAAATCGTCGTACAGCGCGAACTCCTTGCCCGTACTCAGCTCGCGTATAAAAAGCGTGCTCTTCGTGCGCACGCGACGCACAAAGGCGAGGTACTTCCCATCGTGGGATATCTGCGGGCGAAAAGCACTACCCATGCCTCCGGTTACAGCCCGAATCTCTCCGGTTTCCAAATCGTAGCGGCGGATTTGGTAGATTTGTTTGTTGGGGTCTTTGTTGTATTGAAAATACCCGCCCGGATACATGTCCTCACTGAAATAGACATAGCGGCCATCGGGCGACGGGCAGGGCTCGTTGACGTCCTGCTGGTCGTTCTTGCGTTTGGTGAGCTGCAAGCCGCTGCCGCCGGAGAGGTGGTACATCCATATTTCGCCCGCCCCCAGCGAGCGCTCCGAAGTAAAGTGCTTGCGGGCAACGAAATACATGCCGTCGGGCATCCATGCGGGGTTGTTCAGCAAGCGGAAATTTTCATGGGTTACCTGTCGGGCATCGCTGCCATCGGCATTCATCACCCAGATGTTGTCGCCCCCGCCGGCATCGCTGGTGAAAAGGATTTTGCTGCCATCGGGACTAAAGCGAGGCTGCACCTCCCAGGCCAGGCCGCTGCGAAGGACTTTGGCCTCCCCGCCTGTAGCCGGCATGAGGTAGATATCGCCCAACAAGTCAAAGACCAACTGGCGGCCGTCGGGACTGAGATCGAGATTCATCCACGTCCCTTCCTCCAGTGAAAAGGTGTGCGTCTCAAAGAGCCCCGGAGGGTTGTTTACATCCCACTTGTCGGCCTCCTCCTGGGCCCAAAGCCCTGTAACAAAACCTCCCAGAATAAAAATCATCGAGAGAAAACGGGTCGGTATATTCATCTTTTGCGTATTTTGCAGCCAAAAGTAGGAAAATTATGAAGAAGCAACACCCCCTGAGCATCCTTGGACTGATTCTTTTCTTGTATTGCCTTGCGGCAGCCACCCCCCTGTCGGCCCAAACAGAAACGGGCTATGCCGTTTTTTATGCCGATTATCTCGAAGGCCGGAAAACGGCCAACGGTGAAATTTTCAGCAACCATCAACTGACTTGTGCGCATAAGACACACCCCTTTGGTACCCTCCTGAAAGTAAC
>JALVES010000246.1 GCA_027030635.1 Saprospiraceae bacterium
GTGGCCGGAGGTTACGTACAGCTCTTTCTTGCCGAGATGCGGCGTGATGACCGGCTGATAGCCCCTTTTGAGCTGCTCCTGCTTGAGGAAGTCTTCGAGGCGGGTACGCAATTGTGTACCTTTGGGTAGCCAGATGGGCAGGCCGGCCCCCACTTTTTCAGAGAACATGAACAACTCCAACTCTTTGCCCAGCTTGCGATGGTCGCGCTTGCGGGCTTCTTCGAGCTTGTGGAGGTATTCGTCCAGTTCCTTTTGCTTGGGGAAGGTGATGCCGTAAATCCGCGTCAGTTGTTTGCGCGTTTCATCCCCCCGCCAGTAAGCGCCTGCCACGGCCGTCAGCTTAACGGCTTTGATCTTGCCCGTGTCGGGGATATGCGGCCCGCGGCACAGGTCGGTGAATTGTCCCTGGGTGTAGAAAGTAATTTCGCCATCTTCCAGCTCTTCGAGCAATTCGAGTTTGTACTCATCCCCCTTTTCGCGGAAGTAGGCAATGGCCTCCTCCTTCGGCACTTCCTTGCGGATATAGGGATTTTTTTGGCGCGCCAGCTCCTTCATCTTCGCCTCAATCTTGGGCAGGTCCTCAACGGAGAGAGTGCGGTCGCCGAGGTCCACGTCGTAGTAGAACCCATTTTCGATGGGCGGCCCGATGCCAAATTTCACGCCCGGATAGAGCGCTTCAAGCGCCTCAGCCATGAGGTGAGCGGAGGAGTGCCAATAGGCCTTTTTCCCGCCGAGGTCCTGCCAGGTCAACAGTTTAAGCGCAACATCGCGGGTAATGGGGCGCGTGGCATCCCAAATTTCCCCGTCCACTTCTGCAGCCAACACATTGCGCGCCAGGCCCTCGCTGATGGAGCGGGCCACATCCATGGCCGTTACGCCGCTCTGATAGGTTCGCACAGAACCATCGGGCAGGGTGATTTTTATTTCAGCGTTCATCGCATTCATCTTTTCGATTGAGAGGCTGCAAAGATAGTTTTTTTTGGGGATTTGGGGCGGGGATTTTTTGAGGGGATTTTGGGGGGCTCTCGCGCGCGCGTGCGCGTGCGCGTGCGCGTGCGCGCATTACGCGCGCGCGAGACATGTCATGTCTATAAGACATGACATGTCTGTAGCAAACAAAAATCACACAAAAAACTCCGCATCAACACTCCCCCCACCTCCCGCGTTACCTTACAAAACCCCTTCTCCAAACGCCCAAAAAAGAGCTCAAAAAACACCCGAAACAAACCCAAAACAACTCCCGCTATGAAGATCAAAATCCTCCTCCTCATAAGCCTCCTTTTCGGCAGCCTGAGCAGCCTCGAAGCACAGTATTTCGGACGCAACAAAGCCCGCTATCGTACCTTCGATTTTCAGGTCTATGAAACGCCGCATTTTGACATCTATCACTACCTTAACAATAAAGAAACACTCAACCGCTTTGCCTCCTGGACGGAGCTTTGGTACGAGCTGCACCAGCGCATTTTTCGCGATACTTTCTACCGCCCAAACCCGCTCATCCTCTATGCCAATCACGCCGATTTCCAGCAGACCAACGCCATCTCCGGAGGCATCGGAACAGGCACCGGAGGCGTTACCGAAGCACTCAAAAACCGCATCGTCCTGCCCCTTGCCTTCTCCAACCAACAGACCTTTCACGTGCTCGGGCACGAAATGGTACACGCCTTCCAGTACCATCTGATCCTGAACGGAGACTCCACCTCCCTCCAAAGCCTCGGCAACCTGCCCCTCTGGATGGTCGAAGGTCTCGCAGAGTACCTCTCCATCGGGCGCTTTGACCCGCATACGAGCATGTGGATGCGCGATGCCGTCCTCAATGAGGAAGTGCCCGAACTCAAAAAAATGGATAACCCCAAATACTTCCCCTACCGCTATGGCCAGGCCTTCTGGGCCTTCCTCACCGACCTCTACGGAGATGAAGTCATACGCCCCTTTTTCGAGGCCACAGCTCAATACGGACTGGAAACAGCCTGCGATTCCGTACTCGACATGAGCCTCGAAAACCTCTCCGAGCTATGGGTCTCCGGCACCAAAGAATACTACGGGAAACAGCTCTTCCTCGCAAAAGAACAAACCGCCGGCAAAAAAATCATAGACGACGAAAACGCCGGCCGCATGAACCTCTCACCGGCGCTCAGCCCCAATGGGAAGTACCTCGTCTTTATCTCCGAAAAAAACGTATTCACCACCGACCTCTTTCTCGCCGATGCCCGCAATGGGGAGATTCTCGGCAAGGTCGCCAGCACAGCCAAAGCCGGGCACATAGACGATTTCAGCTTCATAGAATCGGCAGGAAGCTGGTCGCCCGACAGCAAACAATTTGCCTTTGTGGCTTTTAGCAAAGGGCGCAACGTGCTGCTCATCATAGACCCCTTCGCCGGAAAAATCCTGCGCGAAATAGTCATCGAAGAGCTGCCCGCCTTCTCCAATCCCGCCTGGTCGCCCGACGGAAAAAACATCCTGCTCACAGGCCTGCGGGAAGGCCAGGTGGACCTCTACCTCTACAACCTCAAAAAAGACAAACTCACCCAACTCACCAACGACCCCTATGCCGAAATGCTGCCCTCTTGGGCACCCGATGGCCTCTCCATAGCCTTCTCCACCGACAAAGAGAGCATCCTCAACGGCAGAAACAAGGGCAAATGGTATTTCCAAATCCATCGCCTGGAATTGACCGAAGGCAAAGAGTCCCCGAAACCCGCTGTCTCCCACGCCCTCCAAATCTTCCCGGGAGCCAATAACCTCAATCCCGTCTTCGATGCAGAAGGAAATCTCTACTTCCTCTCCGACCGCGATGGCTATCGCCAGTTGTACTACCTCG
>JALVES010000247.1 GCA_027030635.1 Saprospiraceae bacterium
ATGGTTTCGTGCGAGCGAAAGAGGTTTTCGTCGGTGCGGCTGAGCTCGAATTCGCTGAGGTCGAAGACCTTTTCCCAGCTTTTGAAAGAAACTCTGATGAAGGGGTGTTTTTCATCTTTGGCGATGCTCTTGGGTTCCTGGTATTGCCAGCCGTCGGAGAGGCGCAGGACGAAATTGCGTTTGTCGTCGGTAACAAACATTTCTCCTTCATTGGCCAGCAGCTCCAGCATTTGACCGGAGGAGGCTTTGGTGTGGTCTATGACGATGATGTCTTTGATGTGGCGGTTGTCGGAGCTTTTTTCTCCGATGAAGAGGGAATATCCTTTGAAGTCGTCGTTGAAGACTCCGGCTTCAAGATTGAGCGCGGGTTTTTGCTCGCGGATGTCGTAGAGCCGGCTTCTGAATTTGAGGTTGCTGACGGGTATGAGGTTGTTGGCGCAAAAGATGGAGAAGAGCGCAACGCCTACCGAGGCAAAGAAGAGCGGCTGCATGACCCGCCAAAGCGAGATGCCTGCCGATTTAAAACTGGAGAGCTCGTAGTGCTCTGCCAGATCGCCCAGTACCATGACGGAAGAGATGAGCACGGCCAGTGGCAGGGCAAGGGGAAACATGGATACCGACATGTAGGCGATGAGCTCGACCAGAATGAAGATGCCTATGCCTTTGCCGGCGATTTCGTCTATGTAAACCCAAAGCGTTTGAAGCACCAGTACGAACAGGGCAATGAAGAAGGTTACGACATACGGCCCCATGAAATTGCGGAGCATGAGTTTGTCGAGTTTCTTCATGAGGAAAGGCTTTGGGTTTGTGGAGGGGAGGACCGTGGCCTCCTCCGCGGGCCATGACTTGTCTAAAGCAGGTTTTTCAAATCTGTTTTTTCGGCTATGACTTTTTCGAGTTGGTCTATGGGTATGCGTTCCTGTTGCAGGCTGTCTCTTTCGCGCAGGGTAACGGTCTGGTCGTCGAGGGTTTCGAAGTCCACCGTTACGCAATAAGGCGTGCCGATGGCGTCCTGGCGGCGATAGAGTTTGCCGATGCTGCCGGTATCGTCATACTGGCAATAGAAAGAACGCCTGAGGCGGTCGAAAATTTCGCGGGCGGTTTTGGTCAGGCGTTCTTCGTTGCGTTTCAGGGGCAGGATGGCGCATTTGACCGGCGCCAGGGCCGGTGGCAGTTTGAGCACATCGCGGCTGCTTTCCTTGCCCTCGGCTCCGCGCACGGTTTCCTCCTGCAGGGCCCCGCTGAGCACGGCGAGGAACATGCGATCGCAGCCAATGGAGGTCTCTACGACGTAGGGCACGTAGGTCTCTTTCGTCTCGGGATCGAAGTAGCGCAGTTTCTTACCTGAATGCTGCTCATGCGAGCTGAGGTCGAAGTCGGTACGCGAGTGGATGCCCTCCAGTTCGCGGAAGCCGAAGGGGAAGCGGTACTCGATGTCCACGGCGGCATTGGCGTAGTGAGCCAGGTTGTCGTGGTCGTGGAAGCGCAAATGGTTATCGGGCGTGCCCAGCTTTTTGTGCCAGTTCATGCGCGTTTCCTTCCAATATTCATACCACTCCATTTCCGTGCCGGGCCTGACGAAGAACTGCATTTCCATCTGCTCGAATTCCCTCATGCGGAAGATGAACTGCCGCGCCACAATTTCGTTGCGGAAGGCCTTTCCGATTTGTGCGATGCCGAAAGGTATTTTCTGGCGGGTGGTCTTCTGCACATTGAGGAAGTTGACGAAGATGCCCTGGGCCGTTTCGGGGCGCAGGTAGAGCTTGCCGCCTTCGCCTGCCACGGCGCCGAGCTGAGTGGCAAACATGAGGTTGAACTGCCGCACTTCCGTCCAGTTGCGGGAGCCCGTTTCGGGATCGGCGATCTCCAGTTCTTCGATCATGTTTTTCAGGCCTTCCAGGTCGCCTTCGGAGAGCAATTGGCCGAGGCGTTCCTGCAGCTCGCGGATGCGGGCAGCGTATTGCAGGACGCGGGGATGGGTTTCCCTGAATTGCTTTTCATCGAAGCTTTCGCCAAATCTCTTCCGCCCCTTAGCGACTTCCTTTTCCATTTTGGCCTCTATCTTTTCGATATAGCCCTCTACCAGTTGGTCGGCGCGATAGCGCTTTTTGCTGTCCTTGTTGTCAATCAGCGGGTCGTTGAAGGCATCCACGTGGCCCGAGGCCTTCCAGGTCGTGGGATGCATAAAGATAGCGGCATCCAGGCCGACGATGTTTTGGTGCATCTGCACCATAGAGCGCCACCAATATTCCTTGATGTTGTTCTTCAGCAACACCCCGTAAGGGCCATAATCATAAACGGCCCCCAGCCCGTCGTATATCTCACTGGAGGGAAAGATGAAGCCATACTCCTTGGCATGGGCTACCAACTTCTTGAAAGCGTCGTTTTGCGTGCTCATGTTGTGTCGTTCTTTGAAGGGGCAAAGATAGGGAAATGTTGTCGGTTGTCGGTTGTCCGTTGTCGGTGAAAGCGGTTGAAGCGGTGGAAGCGGTGGAATCGGGAGAATTGGGAGAATCGGGGGGATTGGTTTATCGTGTATCGTTTATCGTTGAGCGTTTAGTGTTTAGCGTTTAGTTGGGCGGGCTTCAGCCCGTCAATCAGTACCGCGTGCTTTAGCGCGCGTACGATACTGGAAACGGGCTCCTTAGCGTCTTATTATGAGTAGATTTGCAGAAGGAAACGGCTGTAGTCGCTGAACTGTACGTTCCGGATGTGAATCAAACATTCTTCGCGTTTTAGCGAGAAATAAAAACGTAATGAACGTAACAAACGTGACATTGAGGAAATTCACCACGGAGTTCACGG
>JALVES010000248.1 GCA_027030635.1 Saprospiraceae bacterium
GGCGTCTATCTTTGCATCGTGTAGTTTTCTCATAGATATGTTTAGTGATCCTGCATACTCATCTCATCTTCCCCAATCCTCATGCAGGTTCCGGGTAATTCCTGGCAGAGACACAAAATAAGGCCTTTCTTCTTATTCCCCCGCTGTTCTCTGCCGGGAATCCTTTTTTCCCCCAACGACCACTTTCCTCTCCAACCGAAATCCCTTCTCATCCACCAGCGTCAACACATATTCGCCCGGGGCGGGAGCTGTGGCCATTTGGTGGAGCACGCGGGTCGTGCCGAGATAGCGCTCACCCAAAAACCAATGGATGGCGGCATCCTTGCGCCGATGTACGGCTTTAAAGACGACCTTGCCGAGGCTGCCATCCAATTCGCGGGGGATGTGTACGGTGGTCTTGCGCTGGGGGTAGAGCAATTGCATGGGGAACACCTCCTCTTCATCGCCGCCACAGCCCGGAGCATAGGGCGGCAATTTTTGATAGCCCGGATGCCCCCGCTGATAATAATACTCCTCTGCCGGCAAAAGCACAAACCAGCTCCGGTGCTGCATGCTCTCCACATCAGCACAAGCGGCATTCACGCGATAGCGGCCCGTGCTGTCCAAGTGAATGAGGCGATGGAAAGTGCAGGGCGGCAACTCAGCGGCCGCCGCCGGCAGATAAAGCGTCTCTTTCGGACATACAGCCAGCGGTGCATAGCCGCTTTCGCCACAAACAGATACGGGCAACAACTCATCCACAGGCTCCTCAAACCAATCCGTCGCAGGCAGCAAATCGAAGAGGTCGAACATCGCCGGCCCCGCAGCCCGCACGCCCACCAGGCCGGGCCGGCCTTCGCCATCGGCATTGCCCACCCATACGCCCACCAAATAGTCGGGCGTTACGCCCACAGCCCAGGCATCGCGAAAACCAAAACTGGTGCCCGTCTTCCAGGCAATGCGGCGGGCAGAGGAAAACCGCTGCCACTCCCCCCTCTGATTGGGCCGCTCCAACTGCTGCATGGCCTCAAAAGTCCACCAAATGGCACCGGCACCCATCACATCCGGCTGCGCAAAACCTTCATCGGATGAAGGTGAAAAATCGTCCTCGATCAGGACATGCAAACTCCGCCAGTCGCGGGGATGATAAGAGCCCCGGCCCTTATCGCCCAGCCTGCCCTGCGGCACGAAAAAACGCAGCCGACGCGCCATGCCGGTATAAGCCCCGCACAAATCCCAAAGGCTCACTTCAGCCCCGCCAAGGATGAGCGTCAGACCGTAATCGTCGGGCGGACGGCTAATATGGCTGAAACCCAATTGCCGCAGCTTTTGGTGAAAGCGCTCAACGCCATAGCGACGCAACAACTGCACCATGGGGATGTTCAAAGAGCGCACCAAAGCATGCTCAGCAGTTACAACCCCCTCATAAGAAGCGTAATAATTGTCGGGGCGATAACCGGCAATAGACACCGGATAATCCGGCAACAGGCTGCGGGGCGTAATCAGGCCCTCCTCAAGCGACAAGGCATAGAGGAAGGGCTTGAGAATGCTGCCGGTACTGCGAGGCGCCGGAATGATGTTGACGTATTCCTGATGCTCCGCTCCCGTGCCGGGCATGTTGCCTATGTAGGCCAACACCCTGCCCGTAGCGACCTCCACGATGAGCGCGGCCATGTTGTTGATGCCGCTGCCCTTGAGCTGAGCCAGGCGGTAACTCATGCGCTGCAAAGCCCGCTGCTGCAAATCGCCTTGGAGCGTCGTGCGCAAACGACGGCCCTCCTCTCCCTTTTGCGCCAACTCTGTTAAAAGGTGGGGCGCCAGATGCGGCAGGGGGTGCGGGCGATCGGGTAAGGGTTCGGCTTTCGCCAAATCCCACTCCAGGCTGTCTATAAATCCCCGCTCTAACAGGCGGTCGAGCAGGCCATTGCGCTTTTGCAACAGCCGCTCCCTGCCCCTGCCCGGATGCACCAGGCCCGGACTGTTGGGCAAGACGGCCAGCAAAGCGGCCTCCCCCCAGGAGATGTTCGCCGGCCGCTTGCCGAAGTACCTCCAGCAGGCCGCCTCCAAGCCCACCACATTCCCCCCAAAGGGCGCATAAGTTGCATACATGCGCAAAATTTCGTCCTTGCTGTACGAGCACTCCAGGCGGGTGGCGAGTATGGTCTCGATCAGCTTCTGCCAGAGGTTGCGCGGACGAGGCGCCCGCGACATGCGCATCAACTGCATGCTGATCGTACTGCCGCCGCTCACCACATGGCCGGCGGCTATATTTTGCCGAAAGGCCCTGCCTAAAGCCCTTAAGTCCACCCCCCAATGCCTGAAAAAACGCTTGTCTTCAAATTGGGTGAGCGCCAAAACGTACTTCTCCGGAATGCTGTCGGGCATGGGAAAGCGCCACTGACCATCGGCAGCCACGCGGGCATCCAACAACTCGCCTCGAGCGTCTTCCACAATGGTGCTCAGGGGCTGCTCGAAAAGCGGACGCGGCAGCGCAAAAGCATACCACAGCAAAAAAAACAAGAGCAAAGCCGGCACCACCCGCCAACGGGGCGAACGCGGCAAAAAAGCCATCAGACGACGCCCCAAAAAGAGAAGGGCCTGCCCCTCGGACCGGCCCTTCATACCTTGCGTGGATTTAATTGCCACCTTTTTTCTTATTCTTTTTCTTCTTGAAGGGATTGAAGTTTTCGAGCTGCTTTTCGATTTCTTCTTTGGCTTTTTGACCCTGCTCGCCCAAAGCTTCCTCTGCTTTTTTGCCCAGCTCACCGGCCTGCTCGCCCACGACCTCGCCGGCCTTTTCTTTGGCCTGCTCCACGCCCTTGTTCAGTTCCTCTTTGGCGGCTTCTTCGGCTTGGGCGGCGGCTTTGTTCAACTCTTCTTTGGCCTGCTCTTTGGCTTCATTGACTTTCTCTTCGGCCTTAGACTGGAGCTTTTGCTTTTCTTCAGCAGCGATATCGCTCAGCTCTTCTTTGGCTGCATCGGCCACGCTTTGCTCGCCATCCGTCCCCAGCAGTTTGATTCCCACTCTGGGTTTATCCCAGGCGCCTTTGAGGCTGATGCCCAACTTAATGGTCTCGGCCTGCTTCAGGTTGAGGCCAAGTTTTCCGGCCTGTTCTTGCAGGGCTGCCACGCCTTTGTCGGCTGCGGCATTGAGGAAAGAGCCCAGCTTTTCGCGGGGCACGTCGGCCTTGATGTAGTAGTCCATCTCGCCGCTGGCAATGCCGTGGCTGCCACTGATGTTCATGGCAATGTCCTGCCAGGTGTAGTCGAAAGGCTTCACCTCCACCCTGCCATTGCGGATTTCAAACCAGTTGCGGGTGTCCTTCAACTCCATGCCGGAAAGCAGAGGTACGCCGAGGCTTTGGTCTATGGCAGAAAGCGCAGGCAGGCCCTCCACTTTTCCCTGGATGGTCTCCAAAAAGCCATCCGCAGAAAGAACATTGTACTTCGGCATCATGTCGGGCCCGAGGCTGCCTTCCATAATGAGCGAAGAGTTGAACTTCCCGTGTACATACTTCGCCACGGGCGCCAGAGCCTGAAAGCTGTTAAAAGTGGTATAGGCTTTCTGAAAATCCATGCCGCTGAGGTCGTACTTGAAGTTAAAGACGGGGTCGCCCTCCACAGAAGTGTCGTACAAGCCGGTCAGCGCAACCGAGCCGCCGAGGGTGTTGGTGTTGCACTTTTCCAAAATGGCCTGCCCGTCTTCGACCAGCAAAACGGCTTGCAAATCTTTGAGCTCAATATCGGTATAGAGCAGTTTGTTGATGTCGGCCAGAATGCGCAAGTGGAGGTTGCGGGGCACTTCAATGGGCTCGTAGCTCTCTTCAGCGGAGGTGCCGGAGGAGGCCCCTTCTTCGGTTTCCATAAAGGGATTCAGGTCGAGGAAGTGCGAGCGCAGAGCGAGGTCTCCACTCAGGACGCCATCGTCAAAGAGATATTCGTCTATTTGCCGAAAGGCGCCGGTAAAAGAAAAATCGCTCTTGCCCATGTCAAAAGAAAGCTCCCTCAGTTGCAGGGCGTCCAAGCTGCCTTCGCCCCGGCAGACCACATTTTCAAGGGTATAGCTGTCATAGACGAACTTGGAGCAGGCCGCATCCAACTCAAAATCGAAAGCGGGAATGGCCGTGCTTTCGGCAGGGGCTTCGGCGGCAGCGGGAGCAGGGGCCGGCGCATCAGAAGGCTCCATCCACTCGTCCACATAGAGGTAATTGGAACGGAACTTCATCTTGCCCCGCAGGGTCTTGGAGGAGGAGAACAAGGCGGGCAGGTTGTCTATACGCCCCGAGGCACGCAAATCGCTTTGGCCTGCCTGCAACACGGCCTCCTCCAGCTCCACGTACTCCGGACTGAAATTCATGGCGATTTTTTTGGCCTTGAGGGGCGGTTGTCCTTCGGCTTCGTACTGCAAGCCGGCCAGTTGCATGCGGCCGGACATATCCACCTCTTCATAAGCCTCCTGCTCGATTTGAGACATGCGCGCACGGGTACGCAAATCGGCATCCAGCCGACCGGCAAGCGTCTTGATGCCTTGCAGGGGGTAGGCTTTCGCCAAATCCGACAACTCGAGTGCGCCCTTCACCCGCATGTCTATATCGGGATCAGAGACGGGCGTTTTGAGGTGAAATTTGAAAGAGAAGGGATTTTCCCCGAGCTTGAGGTGGGCAATGGGGATGTCGAGTTTCATCCCGTCCAGGTCGCCCTGCGGGCTGGTCAGCGCCACATTGGCCTGGATTTCCTGCAAGCCGAGGGGCAAATCCGGATACTGCACGCTGCCGTCTTTGACCTGCAGCCTGATGTCCATAGCGGGATATTCCTCCTCGGTCATGCGGCCTTTGACACTGCCTTTCAGCAGGAATTTGCCATTGACTTGTGCATCTGCATAAGCCGGCGTATAGGCATCGGGCAGAATGGAAAACAGTTCTTTGAAAGAGCTGCCCGGGGAGGAAAACTTCAGGTCCATTTCGATGGCATCCTCAGGCAGGGCGAGGTAGCCGTCTAACTTGAGGGGCAGGGCATTGAGCATGAGTTGATTTTCGCGCAAGTCGAAGCGCATTTTGCTCAGGTCCATGAGCAGGCCTGCGATGAGTTCGGCTTTGACCTGTTTGAGGTAGCGGACGCCGCCATAGCCCAGTGTCAGCGCCTGCACTTCGCTGCGGGTGTCTAAGTCGTAGGTGTTGGCGGTAAAGTGCCCTTTGCCCTCGTGTTCGAGGCCGTTCATGGCGAGGTAGAAGTCCATTTGGCGGTCGTCATAGACGATGTCGCCGCCGCTGATGCTGTATTCTTTGAGGGAAAGCAAGTCGTAGTCTTCTTCGGTAGTGGTGGCGGTTTCTTCTTCGCCTGAAGTCTTGGCGATGTCGTAATTGGCAGTGCCATCGCTCAGCACGAGGATATGAACGCGGGGTTTTTCGAGATGCAGGGCACGTATGGTCGGCACGCGATCGCTGCCGAGAAGCTCCATGAGGCGAAAGCTGAGATCCAGCCGCTCGCCTCCGGCCAGTTCGATGCCCTCAAAGGCATCCACGCCTTTCACGGAAAAGTCCTCCACGCTAATGGTCAGCAGGGGAAATTGCCTGAAGAAAGAGAGCGTGGCATCTTCAAATTCCAGCTCGGCATTCATGCCGGCATTGGCCTGCTCTTTGATGACGCGCAGTACATCGTCTTTAAAAAACCAGGGGATGGCCACCATAGCGCCCAACAACAGAACGAACAGGATGATTACCACCAAAAACAGCCGCTTGAAGAGTTTTTTTGCTTTCATAAAAATATAACGGAAACTTGTGGGTTGCAAATATAAGAAATGGTTTATTAAACTTTTGGCCACCTGTTTCCTTTGGAAAACCGGCTATCAAGTTGAACCAGCTTAAACTTTTAGATTGAGCCTGCCGAAATCCGCGAGAATCCGCCGCACCCGCGAAAATTTTAGGCTGAGCCTGCTGCAGGCAGGTTCTATTACGGCATTGTTGCCTACCATCAATAGTGGCATGATAGAACGCGGATGACGCGGATGACGCGGGTTCTCGCGGATTTTTAAGCCGGTTCAACTTGATAGCTTGGTTTCTGATGGAGACAGGTAGCTAAAAACTCAATGAACCATTATTCAATAATTCATTACTTTTTTCTATACTGCCCCCATGAGCCAAAGCAAGACCGTCGAGATCACCATTTCGCACAGCAAAATCGAGGACACCGCCTACTGGCAAATGAAAGCTGCCGGGGCAGCGGGTTACAGCCCGGGAGAAATACGCGACTTCAAAATCCTGAAGCGCTCCATAGATGCCCGCAAGCGACCGCCCGTTTACCGCCTCAGGGTGGCGCTTGACACGGGCGGGGGCTTTGAGCCCGAGCCGGTGTTTTCGGATGCCTTCAAAGACGTACACCGGGCGGAAGAGGTACTTATTGTTGGTGCCGGGCCGGCGGGTTATTTTGCCGCCCTGGAGCTGCTCGAACTGGGCCTCAAGCCCGTGATTTTCGAGCGCGGCAAGGACGTACAAAAGCGGCGTCGCGATCTGCGTGCCATTCAGCAATTCAGCGAAGTCAATCCCGACTCCAACTACTGCTTTGGCGAGGGCGGTGCAGGCACCTATTCCGACGGCAAGCTCTACACCCGCTCGCACAAGCGCGGCAACATCTACAAGGCCCTCAAGCTGTTGGTCGAACACGGAGCGCCCGAAGACATCCTCATAGACGCCCACCCCCACATCGGCTCCAACCGCCTGCCGCGGGTGGTGGCCAACATCCGGCAAACCATCCTGCACCACGGCGGGGAAGTCCACTTCAACAGCCGCGTAGAAGAACTGCTCATCCGCAACGGCCGCCTGGAGGGCGTTCGCCTGCAGGACGGGCGCGAGCATTTGGCGAAAGCCCTCATCCTCGCCACCGGCCACTCGGCGCCCGACATCTACTTCATGCTGCACCGCCTCGGTCTCAAACTCGAAGCCAAACCCTTTGCCATCGGCCTTCGGGTAGAGCATCCTCAAAAACTGATAGACCAAATCCAATACGGCTGCAAAGAGCGCCCCTCCACCCTGCCCGCCGCCAGCTACCGCCTGGCCTGCCAGGTCGAAGAACGGGGCGTTTTTTCCTTCTGCATGTGCCCGGGAGGCCTGCTCGTACCCTCTGCAACGGCCCCCGGCGAAATCGTGTTAAACGGCATGTCCATGTCCCGCCGCGACTCGCCCTTTGCCAATGCCGGCATCGTTACAGCCGTGGATGAGCGGGATTTTCAGGCTTTCGCCAAACGGGGCGTTTTCTCCGGACTCAGCTTCCGGCAAAGCATTGAGCAGGGCCTCTTCCAATACGGCGACGGCAGCCAGAAAGCGCCGGCGCAAAAACTCAAAGACTTCATCCGCGGAAAACTCTCCACAGACTTGCTGCCGACATCCTACATCCCCGGCATCTACCCCGCTCCCCTGCACGAATTGCTGCCCCCGGCCCTGCGCAGGCGCCTGCAGCAGGGACTCAAAAACTTTGCCCGAAAAATGCCCAAATTCATAACAGAAGAAGCCCAAGTCATGGCCCCCGAAAGCCGCACCAGCGCCCCCCTGCGCATCCCCCGCGACCCCAAAACGCTGATGCACCCCCAACTGCCGGGCCTCTTCCCCGCCGGCGAAGGCGCCGGCTATGCCGGCGGCATCATCTCCGCTGCCATGGACGGGCAAAGAGCAGCGCGAGCCCTGGGGGAATGGAGGAAGCGGGGAAAGTGGTGAAATCGGTGAAATCGGTGGAAGCGGTGGAAGCGGTGGAAGCGGGGGGGCGGTGGAAGCGGGGGGGGCGGTTGTCTGTTGTCTGTTGTCTGTTTTCCGTTAGGATCGGGGGGCTGACGTAAGGAAGACCCCCGAGCCGGCCTGGGGAACTGTTGTCGGTTGTCGGTTAAAGCGATTGAAGCGGGGAAATCGGCGGAATTGGGGGAATCGGGGGGATTGGTTTATCGTGTATCGTTGAGCCCACTGCAGAAAGTCAAATTTCTCGCAGCAGGGAGTTTCCTCCAAACAGAGTAAATTTATTCTTGGTTTTTGCCAATCTTAAAAAAACAAGGTGCATGTAAAAGATTAGCAGTACAATTGGGCGAAAAAATGAAAAAACAAAGCCTTCCCCCCCCTTGAAGGCTCTAACTCTGCTGAAATTCACCCATAATGCTCTCGCCAAGGCATACCAATGGCACTTATCTAAGCCCCGATATAGTATTTTAGAACCTTTTTTTAGCCTGTGAAAGCAATGATGTATTGTGGATTCAACGTTTGAGCGTAATTTTAGACTTTCTTTGTTTATTCTTGACTCAAGCTCTTGTAGTATCAGATAATTTTTCACCTGCTCCACGGTCTTGTAGGCCTTCTTCCCACATGGATATACTATTGTATAACCTTTCCCACTCTTTGATTTTCTTACTTCCAGTTTCTGGCCTGTTTTTTTATCAAAAACCTCTAAGTCCTTCAATCCGTCAATATCCGTACACTTCATAATAAAGACCCGTTCCTCTCCTTTCGTGTTTGTAAAGTTCCATCTTATCTCATCTTTTCTTCTCAGCATTTCCTTACGAATCTCTTTACTGTCAAACCCGCCATCTGTTACAAACTCTTCCATCTCCTCCACTCCTGCCTCATTGAGTATGTTTGAGCATGCTTCCAAAGCCTCTTCTAACATATCATTTTCGCTGACATTTGCTGATTTCGTTATTACAGACAATATCAAATTTATCGGGTTTGATTCCTTACAGGTTTCTCCTATAAGTGTATGGCCGCCAACTACGTGCTGTGCTCTGTGTCCATGTCCCTTACGACGAAAACATGCCTCGGGATCATGAATAGATTGTATGGAATCGGTAGGAATGCTTTCAGATTCTTTAGGGACAACATCTCCTTCTTCCGGCTGCTCTTTTTCTGATTCTACCTGTGTAGCTGTGTTTGGGTTTGGGCCTGCCTCTGAATCATCTTGCTTTTCTATGCGCGTTTTGTCGGTTGGTTCTACCTCTTCATAGTGCTCTTCATACATTTGTCTGAGCAACTCATAGTATTTGCCGGAATCGCCCTGGCGCTGCTTAAGCACATCCCGTATCAAGCGCCCCACTTCCAATAACATCTCTTCTTTTTGCTTGCTACTTAAACGGTAAGTGATGTTGTCTGAACTTTTTTTCTTATTGATTAATTGTTCCCACAACTTTCCATATTGCTGCTCAAATGCTTTGCTCAACAACTTCAACTCTTTTTCACTCAGAGTATTCAAATATTTCTTTACGGCCTCTACCAGCATCTGTAAGCGCGTGCCCCGGGCAACATTAGTGCTTATCAGCTTGGTATCCATTCTCACTTTTTTGCCGCTTATCTGTAATTCTTTCAAATACAGAACCGTAATCTGCTGGAAGGTGCGCTCCAATAAATCTACTCCGCTTCTTTGCTTATACTCCAGAAGCTTCCTCTTAAAATCATAATAAGTCGAAGGTGCAGGAACAGAGTCATCCAGATTATTCAACCCTAAAGCCCGTCTGACTAATAAGTTAAATCTCACATTCTCGTCCAGCTCGATATCTGTCCAGCCAAATCCCTCTTTTAGAATTATCATGCTCAATAATATCCGTACCGGAGCATTCGGCCTGCCCTTCCTTTCACTATACAGCGCTGCATAGATGGACTCATCTATCTTGCTCACCACTTCTCTATAAAATGAATTGAACCAGCTATCCGGAGACTCTAAAGTCTTTTGCTCTTGGCTGCGAAGCAGCTCCGTAGTGTTCGAAAACAGCTTCAATTGGCTATCACCTGTCTTTCTAAACATACTCTAATTGTCTTTGATTTACGCCACAAGATATGAACTTCTTCTCTAATATCCAAGCATTTTATGCGATAAAGTAATAATAAAATCAAAAAAATCGACTTTTCGGAGTGGGCTCATCGTTTATCGTTGAGCGTTGAGCGTTTAGTGTTTAGCGTTTAGTTGGGCGGGCTTTAGCCCGTCAATCAGTACCGCGTGCTTTAGCGCGCGTACGATACGACTGACGGTGAGCGTGACGAACGTAACGAGCGTAACGAACGTGATGAACGTAACGAACGTGACTTGATAGAAATCAAAAATCAAAAATCGTTAATCGTTGATCGTTATTCAAAGGGGGCCTGTCCTTGAACTTTTCATTGGGTCATTCTCCATTTTCAATTTTCCATTCTCAATTCTTTTACACGGAGAGGTCGTTCTCCATTCTCAATTTTCCATTTTCAATTCTCAACTCTCAATTAAAACGAATAATCAAAAGTCAATAAGAAATACAAGGGCACGCTTTCTATTGATGAGGTCAAAGCATACAGATCTCCATTTCGGGTTAGATCGTA
>JALVES010000249.1 GCA_027030635.1 Saprospiraceae bacterium
AGCGTGATGCCCGAAACCAATGCAGGTACCCACGTACCCGCACTCTCGGATGTGCTCGAAGTAACCATAGAGATCAACTGATTGGGGGGGCATTAAGTTTTTAAGGCGAAATTATGCCATGAGAAGCCAAAGTCTGCCTGCTGATGCCCGACATAGCAGGCAGACTTTCGCTTTTATTGGAAAACAGGCTATCAAGTTGAACCGGTTTAACTTGAAACCCCATTTTCCAAGGGCAACGCTTCCAAAATCTTCAATCGATGTTCCGTGTTCGATACCTGCCTGCTGGTGAGTGAGCAGAGCCGAACTCTGGTGAGTGAGCAGAGCCGAACTCCGATGCTCCGGCAGCAGGCAGGTTCGACATTTCTCGATTTTCAATCTTTTCCGGCGACAAAAATTTTGCTCCGTGAATCCCAGGCTTACGCCCGGGCAACCAAGGTGCCGCCCCTACGGGGCTTTTACTAACGCTTCCATGAAACCCAGGGCTTACGCCCTGGGCTACCAAGGTGTCGCCCCTACGGGGCTTTTACTAACGCTCCCATGAAACCCAGGGCTTACGCCCTGGGCTACCAAGGTGTCGCCCCTACGGGGCTTTTACTAACGCTCCCATGAAACCCAGGGCTTACGCCCTGGGCTACCAAGGTGTCGCCCCTACGGGGCTTTTACTAACGCTCCCATGAAACCCAGGGCTTACGCCCTGGGTTACCAAGGTGTCGCCCCTACGGGGCTTTTACTAACGCTCCCATGAAACCCAGGGCTTACGCCCTGGGCTACCAAGGTGTCGCCCCTACGGGGCTTTTACTAACGCTCCCATGAAACTGCCTGCCCGCGCCCCCGACCCCTAAAGGGGCGCCCTTCCACCTCCTCTGGAAAATGGGGTGTCAAGTTAGACGGGCTTAAACCCGCGGGAACCCGCGTCATCTGTCAGATTGAGCTTGCCGAAATCCGCGTTCTATCACGACCTATTTGCCGAACCCCGAGTCATCTGCCAGGCATCGCCTGCCCGCGCCCCCGACCCTTGGTTTTCCAATGGAGACAGATACCCCAAAAACTTAATGAACCATTTAATAACTCATCAATCCCAAGGCCTTCTCCAGCTCACTAACCGGCAATTTGCAGACGCCGTCCTGGCAGACGTAAATCATGTTGGCTCCGTCCACGAGGCGGTCTTTGAGCATTTCCAGGCTGCCCTCGTCGGTGCCGGCGAGGACTACAGCCGAGGGCAGGAAGTCGCGCTGAAGTTCTAAGGCCATTTCGGGCGCCTGCGGGCCGAGGATGGCCACTTCGTAGGGCTGCCAGGCGTGTTCCAAAGCTGCCTGCAGCCAGTTGGAGAAGAAGGTGGGTTGGCCGGAGTCTTTGATTTGCGGCCACATAACCTGCAGCATGGCGTGGGCCTCTGTGGCAAATTCCGGCAGGTACATGAATTGGTGGATGCGGTCGAAGTCGCGTGCCAGAACGGAGTTGGAGGAGGGGATGACGTTGTCGCTGGTCTCCTTCTTGCGCGCAATCAGGCTCTGGCTGGCGTTGGAGGTGTAGTAGTACAGCGGGTTATTGGGGTCGGAGAAATGCTCTTTGGCGTACTCCAACAGTTCTTTGGCCTTGTAGAGCCATTGCTCGTCGAAGGTGATTTCGTACAGACTCATGAAGGCCTGCGCCAGCAGGGCGTAGTCGTCGAGGAAGGCGTCAATTTTGGCTTTTCCGTCTTTGTAGTTGCGCAGCAGATGGCCGTCTTTTTGCAGCATGTTTTGGGTCAGGAATTCCGCATTTTTCAGAGCTGCACTGCGGTAAGTCTCATCGCCCAGGGCCTTGTAGGCGTCTATGTAGCCCTGCAACATGAGGGCATTCCAGGAAGTGAGTATTTTGTCGTCTAAACTCGGACGTATGCGTTGGCTGCGGGCCTCGAAGAGGATTTTTTTGGCTTTCGCCAAATGTTGGAGCAGCTCTTCTGTACTCATTTTGTTCTTTTTGGCGAAAGCCTCTTCATCTTCCCTGGCGAGGAGCACGTTTTTGCCGTCTTCCCAATTGCCCCGGGCCGTAACGCCATAGAAATCGCAGAAGAGTTTGTTGAGGGCTTCATCTTGAATGAGGCTGTCAATTTCGGCTTTGGTCCAGACGTAAAATTTGCCTTCTTCGCCCTCGCTGTCGGCATCGAGGGAGGAGTAGAATCCGCCTTCGGGCGAAGTCATTTCGCGGGCGATGAAGTCCAGGGTTTCGCGTATGACGCGGGCCCACTTGTCGTCTTTGCTGAGCCTGTAAGCTTCGGCATAGAGGCTGACGAGCTGGCCGTTGTCGTACAGCATCTTTTCGAAGTGGGGCACGTGCCAGAGGGGGTCGGTGGAGTAGCGGGCAAAGCCCCCGCCGATTTGGTCATAGATGCCCCCGAGACGCATGCGGTCTAAGGTGTTGAAGGCCAGTTTGCCTGCTTCGGCATTTCCCGAAAGGGCGTGGTAGCGCAAGAGGAATTCGTAGTTGTTGGGCATGGGAAATTTGTTGCCATTGCTCTTTCTGCCACCGTATTGGGGGTCTATGCTTTGCATGAATTTCCGGGCCACATCATCCAGGTCTTTGCGCCGGATGTCCTGTTTTTCCAGTACGGGGAGCTGGTCTATTTGCTGTATGCTTTGGGTGAGTTGGTCGGCAAATTCTTTCATTTTTTCCGGATTCTCCTTGTACTCTTTGGCGAAGTACTCGAGGATTTCCATCCACTTGTCTTTGGGGAAGTAAGTGCCGGCCCAAACGGGGCGCCCGTCGGGCAGGGCAAAGGCATTGAGGGGCCAGCCGCAACTGCCCTGGCTGGAAAGGTGGCAGGCCGTCATATAGACGTCGTCCACATCAGGGCGCTCTTCGCGATCGACTTTGATGGCTACGAAATGTTCGTTCATGATGCGGGCTACGGTGGTGTCTTCAAAGGATTCGTGCTCCATGACGTGGCACCAGTGGCAGGCGGCATAGCCGATGCTGATGATGAGCATTTTGTTTTCCTTTTTGGCTTTTTCCAAAGCCTCATCGCCCCAGGGATACCAGTTGACGGGATTGTGGGCGTGCTGCAGCAGGTAGGGGCTGTTTTCGTGTATGAGGTGGTTGGTGTACATGTGTTTGTCGTTTTGTTCGCCTCCGCCCTCGCCGGAGGAGGGACCATGGCAGGCAGCGAGGCCGAGGAGGATGCTGCTGAGCAGTAAGAGCAGAAGCTGTGAGTTTGCGCTTCCCGGATAGTTGAAACTTTTCATGGATGTGTTTTTTGATGGCGCATGGCTTGCACAATGCCGCCTTTCAGGTTGTAAACTTCTTTGAATCCCCGTTCGAGCATCCACTGTGTGGCCGTTGCGCTGCGGATGCCGCTGTGGCAATAGACGACCCAGGTTTTTTGCGGGTCGAGCTGCTCCCATTGCCTTTGCAATTGGTCTAAGGGAATGTGCAGCCCGCCGAGATGTCCGCTGAGGCGCTCTCTCATGCTGCGCACGTCGAGCAGGGCAAAGGTACGTCCGTTTTTTTGCCATTCCAGCATTTGCCGAAAGGCTATTTCAGGGATGGAGATTTCGCAGGAAACGGCTCCATAGTCGTCGGTCAGTTTTGTGATGGGGTGGCGGCTGGTCGTGGGCAGTTGCAATATTTGGGCCTGCATGTCGCGGCTGTCTAAGAGAAAGAGGCGGGCATCTAAGGGCTCACCTATGCCGGTGATGAGCTTGATGACTTCATTGGCCTGGATGCTGCCGATGATGCCGGTGAGCGTGCCGAGCACGCCGGCTTCGGCACAGTTGGGAATGCTTTCGGGCGGCGGCGGCTCGGGGTAGAGGTCGCGATAATTGGGCCCGCGGCTGCCATCGGGGCGGAGGCGGTTGAAGACGGAGACCTGTCCCTCATAGCGGAAAACAGAGGCGTAAACGTTGGGTTTCCCCAGCAGCACGCAGGCGTCATTGACGAGGTAGCGGGTGGGAAAGTTGTCGCTGCCGTCGGCTATGCAATCGTATTGGGCGAGTAAGTCCCGGGCATTGTTTGCCGAAAGGCGGAAAGGATAAACTTCTGTCTTTACTTCGGGATTGAGTTGCTGCAGCCGCTTTGCCGCCAGTTTGGCTTTGGATTGCCCCTCGTCTTCGCCGGTGTAGAGAATCTGGCGTTGCAAATTGCTGATGGCGACCACATCCCCGTCCACAATGCCGATGCGCCCCAGTCCCGCTGCTGTCAAATAAAAGAGCAACGGGCTGCCCAGCCCGCCGGCACCGACCACCAACACGCTGCTCTCCCTCAGCTTCTGCTGCTCGGAAGGCCCAAAATCCGGCAGGGCCAAATGCCGCCTGTAACGTTCCTCGGGTGAAGACTTGCTCATCATAAGGCAAAGATAAGAAAAAGAGAGCAGGTCCAACTTGATGAATCTTTTTCAAAATTTTATTTACCTTTGCCTCCGGTCGCGCGGTTTCCGGGACAAAATTGAAACTGCTATTGGCAAATTATAATCTCAATGCGAAACGCGTGCGACGAACCACTCGGCTTCCTGTCTTGACGGGAGGCCGTTTTTTTGTGGTTGAAAATCTGTGGAAATCAGCCCGATCCTTTGGGCGATTTTCCATTCTCCATTACTCGCGGTTATTTCTCGCTAAGGCGCTAAGAAAAATCCATTTCCTCATCCATCACTGTTCTTGGGAAACAAATGATTCCTCTTTGGAAAACCCGAATAGTAAGACGCTAAGGAGCGGTTTTTTGAAGATTAGCTTGGTTCATAAAACCGTGTGGTCCGGCTTGGGGGTCTTCCTTCGCAGGCTCCCCGATCCTTTAGTTGGTCCATTCTCAATTACAAAAAAAATCTTACCTTTGTAAAAACAGCGCCTCAATTATCAAAAAACCAGGCCTTTTGCGCGGGCCATCTCCCGGACAATCCTACCACGGCACACTTTTGCCCGAAAACCGAAAAGTATAACACACTGCTGCTGTATAGACTGCGTCTGTACAGGGGAGTGTTGTTGTATTTATTCACCTAAATTCCATATCCCATGCAAAGACCAATTACACTTTTCGCGTTTTTTTGTTTTTTATTGCTGAGTTTCTTGATTGCTTTGCCGGCAGGGCAGGCGCAATCGCCTTGTGAGCCGGATACCATGCCTCCGCAGATCATTTGTCCGGCAGATACCATCGTCCAACTGGGGCCCTGGGAGTGCTCGGCCGTGTTTGAGTTTTCGGTGATGGTTTCGGACAATTGCGACCCTCAACCGCAGCTTTTGCAAACCGATACTACGGGTTTGGCTTCCGGAGAGCTTTTTTACATGGGCATTTATGAACTGAGCTTTGAAGCCCGGGACAGCTCCGGGAACAGCTCCACTTGCTCGTTTTCCGTGGAAATTGCAGATGTTGACAATCCGCTCATGGCCTGTCAGGACGATTTGGTGTTTTTCCTCGGGCCGGAGGGCTATTTCTATTTTACGCCGGATATGTTTCTCGATACCGCCGGTTCTTTTGGATGCCCGGATAAATATGTCTTGGACCTGGGAGCCAACTCGATGCTCTTAAATGACGATACGCTTTTTTGCGATGCGCTGAGTCTCAATGCAGATCTCTTCGTCGCTAAGGTGACGAATACCGAGAGCGGAAATTCCTGCTGGAGTACTTTTTCCCTTTACGACACTTTGCCTCCCGTTTTTGATTGCCCTTCCGACACCGTGCTGCTTTCCTGTGAGATGGCTCTGGATGAAGTGCCGCCGCCTCCGGTAGCCGACAATTGCACGCCTGTGAATTTGCAGATGACGGAATACGCCTACAACGACCACTGCGACAGCCTGCAACTTTTTGAACACCTCTGGGTGGCCACAGATACCTTCGGCAATGTGAGCAGCCCCTGTTCTCAATTTATTCAGTTGTATCAGGGCGAATTGATCTTTCCGCCCGATGTTCTTTGGAGTTGTGAGCAGGTGTTGATCTATCCCTCTTTGCTGATGCCCGAAGCCCTTCACGATTCCATACCGCTCATGACGGGAGCGGATATTTTAGATGCACGGGGCATCACGGACACAGCTATTTTGGCGAATACGGGCTCCGGCTACATAGAAGGCGCTCTCGGCATCCAATGTTTCCTCACGGGCATTAGCTATCAGGATACCATCCTTTCGGGAAATTGCGAAAATGACTACACCCTGCGCCGCATCTGGACGGTAACGGACTGGTGCCATTATCCGGCCCCGGGTTCGCAGAAGATAGATACCCAGTACATCTCCGTGGTGGATGACATGGCGCCTTTACTTACCTTAGATACCTTTGAAGTTTCGGCCAACATTCTTCCCACCGACACCACGCCCTGCCTGTCGCAGGGCTATCTGCCGCCTCCGCAAGTCGAAGATTGCAACGAGTACGACATCCGCATTTTTACGCCTCTGGGCGAAGCCGAATACCTCAATGGCGCCAATGGCCTGCTTGGAGGACTGATCCCTGCGCCCGGCCTGGAATTGGGGACTTATGAGATCACTTACGAAGTCGAAGATGCCTGCGGAAACCTCTCTGAGCTGACGGCCATCGCGCAGGTTGTGGACGATGTGGCTCCTATCGCACACTGCCCGCCCAACCTCCTGTGGGTTTTGCCCAATGGCGCTTCCGATCAAATCCCCGCCATGCAGTTTGACAGCCTGTCGGAGGACAACTGCTGCCTGGATCACTTTGAAGTGCGCCGCATGAACGGCGACTGTTATGGCCTGGAGGATGATTTCGGCCCGGAGATAGAGGTCTGTTGCAGTGATGCCTCCACCGGCCCTGTGGCTGTGGTGTTTAGAGCTTATGACTGCTCCGGCAATTACAGCGATTGTATCAGTGTGGTAGAGGTGCAGGTGCTCGATGACAACTCCCTGCCGCTGCTGACCTATTGCCCGGAAAGCCTCACCATCAGTTGTGATGAGTATCTGACTGATTTGGCCACACCCCTGGAATCTGGCAACGACACCGTGCTCGACAGCCTGTATGGAACGGCTGCATTTATAGACAATTGCGAGCTGAATGTTGCCTATGAGTGGTCGGAAGACATCAATACCTGTACGGCCGGAGAAATTGTCCGTACCTGGACGGCCACCGACAGCAACAATGTGCCGGTTGTCTGTGAGCAGGTCATCACGGTGGAGCATGTAGAGAACTACAGCGTGATCTTCCCGCCCGATTCCGCTTTTGTTTGTGTAGGCGGGCAATTGCCCGATTTTGGAGAGCCGGTCATTTTGGGAGGCGAATGTGAACTGATAGGCGTCTCTTATGAGGATGAGGTGTATCAGGTAGTGGTGGATGCGTGTTACAAGATTGTTCGTACCTGGACGGTGTTGAATTGGTGTACCTATCCCGATGGTTTGATTTATACCGAGGCCCAGATTATCAAAGTTGTGGACGACGAACCACCGCTCGTCGATCTCGGCGATCAGACGTACTGCATAGAGGGCGCCCAATGCGCCGCGCAGATCACTCTGCCCATGCCCGATGTGCAGGATTGTTCCGAAGTAAGCACTCATGTGTATTCAGGAGATTTGGAGGCTTACGCCACGGCCGATCAATTCGTTTACGTCAATGTGACGCCCGGTACTTATGATCTGGCCTATACTTTTGAGGATGAGTGTGGCAATGCTTCTTTTGTAGAGTTTACTGTTGATGTGGAGGATTGTCAGGCGCCCACGCCTGTATGTGCAGAAAACCTCTCCCTAAGCATCCATGCCGCTTCAGGTTTTTCAGATGTCTTATTGGCCGAAGAGCTGGATGCGGGCAGCTTTGACAACTGTTCTGACAATTTGTTGTTTAGCTTTTCTCAGGATGTCGCCAATGACGACATGATCTTTGACTGCAGTTTTCTCGGCGGCTCGCCTCAGCAAGACATTTCCGTAGAGTTGTGGGTAACGGATGAGGCCGGCAATCAAAGCAGCTGCACGACGACGATTACGCTCATAGATCCCTTTAGCGTATGCGAATTGCTCAATGTCGTAGTGGAAGGAGCTATCTATACCGAGACCGGCCCGGGTGTTCCGGAAGTGGAAGTTCTCGTCAATGGAACAAATCTAAACAATGTCTTTACCGATGATGACGGAACTTACCAGACGTTCCTGATTCCCGGGCAGGATTACACGCTCAGTCCGGTTTTGGATGTTGAGCCGTTAAACGGAGTTACTACTTTTGACTTAGTCCTGTTGACGCGCCACATCCTCGGCATTGCGCTTTTGGATTCTCCTTACAAGATCATAGCAGGGGATGTCAACCGCAGCAACAGCATCAGCACCTTGGATGTGGTCGAGCTTCAGAAGCTCATATTGGGAATCATCCCTGATTTTTCCAACAACACCTCCTGGCGTTTCGTGGATGCCGCTTACGTTTTTCCGGACCCGACCAACCCCTGGGCTGCGGGCGGTTTTCCGGAGAGCATTTTCCTGTTCAATCTTCAGAACGATGTGTTGGATGCCGACTTCATTGCGGTAAAAACAGGAGATGTCAACAACTCGGTGGTGCTGGCAGGGGAGGAGCCGGTGGATGTTCATGCCGGCGAGCGCTTTGTGTTACAAACTGAGGAAAAATGGCTCGCGCCCGGAGAGCATGTGGCGCTGCCTTTCCATGCCCGCGCAAGAGATTTCGCAGGCCTGCAATTGACGCTGCGCTTTGATGCACAGGCTTTGGCTTTTAAGGGCATCGTGCCCGGCTTGGCAGGGGAGGAGTCTTTCGCTTTTCATCGGTCTGTAAATGCCCGTGACGGGCTGATAGCGGTGAGTTGGCCACAGGTGCCGGCCCGGGATTTGGAGGAAGAGGCGCTGTTTGCCCTGGAATTTGAGACGCTTCAGTCCGGCCGTTTGAGCGAGTGGCTGAGCCTGAGTGCAGAAATCGCGAGTCCCGAAGCGTACCTCAGCAGTGGCGAGCGCCTGCCGGTGGTTTTGTCCTTTGGCCTTTCGGCAAATGCAAACGAAAGCGCACAGGGTCTCAGCCTCTACGCCAATCCCAATCCTTTCAGCGGGCGAACAACCCTCCATTTCTATCTGCCTGCCGCTCAGGACGGGCAAACAAAAAACATAGAGGTGAAATGGACAATAACCGATGCGCAGGGCCGGCAGATCCTGAAAAAAACCGGCTTTTACGAGGCCGGCTATCAGGAAGAAAGCATAGAGCAGCTCGATGCTTCCGGCCTCCTGTTTTGCACCCTGGAAAGCGCCTCAGGTGTGTGTACGGTGAAGTTGATTAGTGAGTGATATACATGGTTTGGGCGGCTTGCGCCGCCCAAACCATGTATATAAAGAAATTTTTTTCCAAAAAAACTTGCCCCATACTTATTTTTTCCCTTACCTTTGGAGCGTCAGAGCAGAACGGTCCCATGAACAAACCGACCTTTCTCTCATAACCGATTCTTCCCAAAACCGATTTTGAGCCGCACGCGACAAAATGTCCGAAGGCCAATGACTTGTAAAAGACAGAAGCTGCAGCTTCTGCTTTTTGATATTTTATTTGATAACACCAACAGATCTCATGATGAAAGCAAGCTTTACACCTTTTCGATTTTTCACTTTGCTGGCGACAGTCCTTCTTGTCGGCCTTTCGCCTGCCTGGATGAGCACGGCCAATGCGCAAACTTACAACGGCACGACCGGGCCGATTGCGGATGATGCTACTACTGATTTTACAGTGAATGTGCCTCTGACAGGTACGATTGGCACGAATTTCAACATCAACAACCTGACGCTGGATATTACCCATACCTGGGACAGCGATCTGGACATCTTCCTCATTGCTCCGGACGGTACGACCATGTTGGAGTTGACTACCGATAATGGTGGTTCAGGTGACAATTACACCAATACCGTTTTTCAGGACGGAGGAGCTGATATTACGGCAGCTTCCGCCCCTTTTACAGGTACTTTTCAACCGGAAGGCGGCACTTTTGCCGCAGCTTTTGCAGGCGTATCCGTAAACGGTACCTGGACGCTGAGGGTTGGGGATGATACTTTTTTAGATACCGGCACATTAAATTCCTGGAGCATCACTTTTGATCCCATTGCTGTGACCTGTGCTCCGGAAGCAGAGTTCACTTATGACCCAGCAGAATACTGCCAAAACGGGGCTGATGCCACGGTAACTCATACCACCGGCAGCGATGGTACTTACTCTTATGTGGCGACCTCAGGAGGCCCCACCCTGGCTTTAAATACGAATACGGGCGCTGTGGATGTCTCAGCCAGCGACCCGGGCACTTATGATGTTACCAATACCGTAACGGTAAATCCGGGAGGCTGTACTGCTGCCAACGATTTAATCCTTACAGGGGTATTGGATGGCCCG
>JALVES010000250.1 GCA_027030635.1 Saprospiraceae bacterium
TGATGTTGGCGGAGAGTTTGTCGAAGCGGGTGGTTTCGCTTTGGTTGTCGGTTTGGAGGAAGCTGCCGTTGAAGCGCGATTTCCAGCACCCGTTTTGCCACTGCAGGGCGGGCATTTGGCGAAAGCCGCCGTAGCCGTCTGCTCGTTGCAGGGTTTCTGCGGCGTATTGGAGCAGCAGGCTGTCGCGACGGATGGAGAGTTGAGCCAGGCCGAGCATTTCGTTGCTTTCGGGCAGTTCGCCGCTGTTCCAGTCGCGTTGGAACTCCGGGGGGCGGTAGGGATTGATGGGTTTGAAGGTTTGTTGTTTGAATTCGCCCTGCATTTGGAGGTTGGCTTGCCAGTGTTTGCCCAGCGGGATGTTTTGGCGGTAGCGGGTGAGGAGTGCGAGGCCTTGGTCGTCTGCTTTGTCGAGAGGGGAGAAGCGATTTTCGTCGAGTTGGCTGAGGGCTGCTTCGACCTGGAGGAGGCCGGTTTTGCCGAAGGGCTGTTGGCCTTGCAGGCTGATGAGCCGGTGTTGTTGGGGAGGGGTGAGGCGCAGCACGGGTTCGTAGCGGCCTTGCGGGTGGCCGGTGGAGTCGGGCGCTACCCAGGCATAGACGATGCCGTTGGCCGTGTTGTCTAAGCGGATGTAGTTTCCGTTTCCCGGGCCGAGATCGGAGAAGCGGGCGGTGTAGGGGCCGGAGCCGTCGGGCGTCCAGAGGAGGATGGAGTGGACTTGCCCCTGCACGAGGGTGTCGCTGCGGGTGTAGCGGATGGGGTCGGTGGCCGTGCCGCTGCTGTCTATGCCGCTGACGACGGCTTTGAGGGGGTCGTCGCCTGCTTCAACCAGGCTTTGATACTGTTCGTCGGTGAGGAGTTCGTCGCTGTTGCGGCTTCGGCTGTCTTGTTGGGAGAAGTATTGAAGCTGCCAGCGGCTTTGGCCCAGTTGCCAGTCGGTTTGCAGCATGTAGAGGGAGCGCAGGTAGCGGTTGTCGCTGTACTCGTATTCGGCGATGATGCGGCTTTGGGCCGTGATGAGGCGCCGGTGGGTGAAGGTGATTTCGCCGCGGTTGTAATCAATGACATAGTCGGCTTCGGCGCCGCGAGTGAGCAGTTGGCCGTCGAGATAGATGCGTTCGGTGCCACTGAGGACGATGACGAAGGATTCGCCATTGGCGCCTTGCAGGCGGTAGGGCCCCTGGTTGCCTTCCTGGCCATTGAAGGAGTAGCGGGCGAATTTCCCGCGGTTGACGGCTGCGGAGGCGCGCAATTTTCCGGAGGCTTTTTCTCCGAGGCGGAAGCTTTGGCTGTAGCTGGCGCCTTCGAGTTTTTTGTCGAAGCGCATGAAGTAGCTTTCGGGCAGGGCTTGCAGGCGGTAGTCGCCGAGGGTAAGTTGGCTGTAGTCTTTTTCGATTTGGATATAAATCCTGTCGAACTCTCGCAGTTGTTGGGTATTGCCTTCCGGCTGTATGGGCAGGTTTTCGTCGGTGATGGCTGCCCGCAGGCGGATGCCGTCGCCGATGAGGCCGTTCATTTGCAGGTGTAGGCCGGAGTTGAGGCTGAGGTTTTGGTTGTTGCCGAGACTGATGCCGCGGGAGAAATCGCCGCTGTATTTCAGGCCGCTGTTGTCGGTGGGCAGGCTGTAGCCGGATTCGGGCCGTATGCTGTGGAGGATGCCGCCTTCGACGCGGGTGAGTTCGGAGCTGTCGAAGAGCGTGAGGCTCCGGCCCAGGTCGTAGGGCAGGGTTTGGTAGTGTAGCAGCAGGCTGTCAGGCACTTTCGTGAAATGCTGCGGGCGGATGCGGAAGCTGTGATTCTCCACCTGCCAGTAAGCCCGCGGCAGGCTGTCGCCCCCGGGGCTGTAAACCCTCATGCTGTAGTCGAGTATGGTCAGGCTGTCAATGTCTTGCCAGGCAGTGTCGGCCGGTATGCGCTTCGTCTTCCACGCCTGCGCGTGCAGCAGGGAGGTGCAGAGTAGCAGACTGAGGATTGTGAGGAAAAAGCGCATCATTATCGTAGTGAGAGGTCTCCGGGCCCGCTATGCGGGAGGAGACCTCTCCGGAGTTTTTAAGGAAAACGTAAAAAAGTGGGTTCTGTTCTTTCAATGGTTCATTAAGTTTTGAGATGGTAACATGCCCGGAATTCAACGCACAATACGACTTTTATTTTTTGTCAACTTAGGCTTGATTGCAAAGTGGCATAAAATATGACACCATCTGGCAATTGAACCATCTTTAAAACCCGCGGAAACCCGCGTCATCCGCGTCATCCGCGTTCTATCAAGGCCTAAGTAGCCAATAGAACGCGGACTTCGGCAAGCTCAGCCTAAAGATTTTCGCGGGTGCGACGGATTTTCGCGGATTTCGGCAGGCTCAATCTGACAGATTTTTAAGCCAGTTCAACTTGACAATCTGTTTTCCAAAGGAAACAGGTGGCCAAAAACTTAATGAACCATTTATGCTCAAAATACCGGGTATTTTCATCATGTTTTATGCTTAAAATACCGGGTATTTTTGACATATTTTGTGCTTAAAGTGCCGGGTATTTTGTTATTTTTGCGGTATGAAAAGGCAAATAGACGATTATTTGAGAGCGTGGAAAGACAGCAAGACGCGCCGGCCTTTGCTCATTCGGGGAGCGCGGCAGGTGGGTAAGACCTACGCAGTGGATGCGTTTGGGGCGGCTGATTTTACACACTATGTCAAAATCAATTTTGAGCAGGAAGCGGCTTTTCGGGAGTTGTTTCAGGAGGAAGACATCGGGGAGATATGCCGGAGCATTGAATTGCTAAAAGGCG
>JALVES010000251.1 GCA_027030635.1 Saprospiraceae bacterium
AACACCCAGCGAAGGTGTTGATCTGCCTGTGTGGCGTGTATATTGTTTTCTGTGCGAGAGGGAGGTATTTGCCGAAAGGCTGATTGCCACCATACGTGGCCCGAAAAACGTCCGGCTGTGGAGCTGTAAAATTGCTGCCAGGCGCTGATTCCCTTCATGGAGAAAGCATTGTTCGTCTGCCGGCCGCTGTCTTCTCCGATTTGCCAGGGGAAGTCGTTTTCGGCTTTCGCCAAATAAGCGCGCAGGCCGCCGCTCCGGCCGGCTTTGCGGTAATGGAGACTGAGCCCCTGCTCCAGAGCGCCGAAGCTGCCGATGAGACTTTTCGATTTGAGCCGCAGACCTTGTTTTTTATTTTCGGGCGATGCTCCGTCCCGGAGCAGGACGATGCCGCCTATGGCGCCTTGCCCGTCGTCGGCTGAGCCGCCGCCGCTGAGGAGTTGGATGTCGCCGAGCAGAGGCATGGGGTAGAGGGAGAAATCGGCTGTGCCGTTCATGGCGTTTTTGAGGGGGAGGCCGTTCCAGATGACGAGCAGGTGGTTGGAGCCGGTGCCGCGCAGGGAGGCAGTGGCGAGTGTTCCCGGTGCATAGCGTTGCAACTTGAATCGGGCGAATTGGTTTAACAGGTTTCCGACATCCTGTGCAGGCGCACTCAGTCTGAGCAGGCTGTCGGGGCGGGCGTTTTGTCGAAAGCGGTCTTCGCCGGAGATGGAGGCGGAGTTGACGGGGCTTTCCGTGAGCACGAATTCGGGCAACAAAATGAGGGTGTCTATGCGGCTGCTGTCGCTTTGTGCCTGTGTTTGTGTGGGCACTGTTGTAAGGAGTAGTGCGATGAGGCTTGCACTGCCTTTGCGGGGGAAGCGCCGGTGCAAGGCGTAAATGAGGATGGCCAGCAGGCTGCCTGCGATGCTGCCGGCATAGACGTCTTTCAAAAAGTGTTGGCCGAGATAAATGCGTGAGATGGCCGTGAGCATGGCCAGTGCAAAAAACAAAAGACCCGTTTTTTTCTTTTGTGCGAAAAAAGCGAGGAGTGCAAAAAGCCCAAAGGCCGCCATGGTATGTCCGGAGGGGAAGCTGGTAAAACCACTGTACAAATCGGTGCCGGGCACGGGAGGCAGCTCTATGGGAGGTGTGGCATCGTGAAAAAATCTCAGGGGGCGGGGCTGGGCAAAAAGGGCTTTCAGCCCATAGCTTGAGCTGACGATAACAAGAGCCAGACCGGTAGTGCTCAGCGCTTTTTTGTGTTCGCCTTTGAAGAGAAACCACAGCAGGGCGAGGAAGAAGGGAATGGCTTCTCCGAGTTTCGTTGCGTATCGAAAAAACAGGTCAGTTACAGCATTTCGGTTTTCAGCCATTTGCAGCACCCAATGTCCGGTGGGCCATTGCCCGAGCAGGATGGCGCCGAGCAGGAGAAAGGCAGCGTAAGGCAGGAAGAACCAGCGGTTGTCGCTGAGAAATTGAATCGTTTTTTGCATCAGTTTTCAGATTGAATGCCCCGGACTTTGTACCACCAGCGCAGCAGCTTAGAGGAGACGATGGTTTTGTATCCGTTCATGGCCTGGTAGGTGAGGAGCAGGCCTATGGGGAAGAGCACCAGGTTGGGCAGCCAGGCGGCGAGGGCGGGGTCAATGACGCCCCGTTCGGCGATGTTTTTGCCGAGAATGGTGAGAATCATGAAGACCATAAAAAAGACGATGGAGATGAGCATGGGGTAGCCGAAACCTCCTTTGCGCACGATGGCTCCCATGGGCGCTCCGATAAAGAGGAAGAGGATGCAGGCCGCGGCCAGGCTGTATTTGCTGTGGAGCTGGAAGAGGTATTTGGTGCGGGCTTCCTTTTTGAGTTCTATGCTGCGCAGGGCACTTTCGGTCTGTGCGAGAATGCTGCGGGCAGTGGTTTTTGCGCGGCGGATGAGGTCGGTGCGCGTGTTGGGCGGAAAGGTTTCGATGATGCTGTGGAGGCTGTCTAATTGATCGAGTCTGATTTGTTTGGGCACTTTTCCGCGAGAGGCTTTGGTTTTGGCGGGGCGTCTCGGCATGATTTGCGGCCGCCCGCCGGTGAGGGAGGGGACGGTTTTTCGCAGGGTATCGGGGGGCGTTGTTTGCCGTTCGCTTTTGGTTTTTTCTGTCTCTTTTTGAGGTGCTTCCTTTTGTCTTGGCTCTTCGATTTGTTTTTTTGGTTTGCGCCGCTTTTTCATTTCCCTGCGTATGGGCGTGAAGTGTTCGCCTGCATTTTCGCCAAAGCGCAGGATGCGTTTGTCTATGCTGCCGTTGACGGAGTCTATGGCCTGGATGAGCTGGCGGGTGTTGAGCATGGTTTCGTGCGAGCGAAAGAGGTTTTCGTCGGTGCGGCTGAGCTCGAATTCGCTGAGGTCGAAGACCTTTTCCCAGCTTTTGAAGGAGACTCTGATGAAGGGGTGTTTTTCGTCTTTGGCGATGCTCTTGGGCTCCTGGTATTGCCAGCCGTCGGAGAGGCGCAGGACGAAGTTGCGTTTGTCGTCGGTAACAAACATTTCTCCTTCATTGGCCAGCAGCTCCAGCATTTGACCGGAGGAGGCTTTGGTGTGGTCTATGACGATGATGTCTTTGATGTGGCGGTTGTCGGAGCCTTTTTCTCCGATGAAAAGGGAATATCCCTTGAAGTCGTCGTTGAAAACTCCGGCTTCGAGATTGAGCGCGGGTTTTTGCTCGCGGATGTCGTAGAGCCGGCTTCTGAATTTGAGGTTGCTGACGGGTATGAGGTTGTTGGCGCAAAAGATGGAGAAGAGCGCAACGCCT
>JALVES010000252.1 GCA_027030635.1 Saprospiraceae bacterium
CACGCCGCCCTGGGACCGCAAAAACAATACCTGGATGCAGGTGAATCCGGGCATCTGCTCTTCTTATGTCTTCTCGCGCAAGCCAGGGGACAAGGTTACGATTTCGGGTCCCTACGGCGAGTTTTTCATCAAGGACACGGACAAAGAGATGGTCTATATTGGTGGCGGAGCCGGCATGGCGCCTTTGCGTTCGCACATTTTCCACCTGTTCCATACGCTGAAGACGAAGCGCAAGGTTTCGTATTGGTATGGCGGGCGTTCCCTGCGGGAATTGTTTTACACGGAGGACTTCCGCGCCATTGAGAAGGAGTTCGACAATTTCTCCTATCACATTGCGCTGTCAGACCCGCTGCCTGAGGACAATTGGGATGGCCTCACGGGCTTCATTCATCAGGCTGTGTATGACAACTACCTCAGCAAGCATCCGGAGCCGGAGGAAATCGAATACTACCTCTGCGGCCCGCCGCTCATGTTGCAGGCCGTCCTCAAAATGCTGGACGAGCTGGGCGTGCCCGAAGAGAATATCGCTTTTGACGACTTTGGGTCGTAATAAAAAAAGCCCCGCCGGATGGCGGGGCTTTTCATTTGGAGGAACGTTCAATTTACTCTTCGGAAGTTGTTTCTGCGGGTTCTTCCTCTTCTTCGGAAGCAGAAGTGATAAAGTCTTCCGGTCGGGCGAGGCTGACGCGCACGGCGATATTTTGACCTGTATCTTCTTTGCGGCTGATTTGGAAGCGGACGGGGTCGTTGACGCGCAGGTCGTTGAAGTCCACGCCTTCTACTTCGGAATAGTGAAAGAAGAGGTTGTTGTCGGGATATTCGATGAAGCCATAGCCGGGCTTGAGGGCGATGATGTTGCTGAGGTGAAATTTCCCGTCATCAATCAGGTTGTGCGTGCTGCGTTGCGGTTTGTTGTGGCGATTTTCCCCTTCGTTTTCACCTCCTGCATGGTTGGTCTCCTCGGTGTTTTTATGTACGAAAAGGCTGTCAATGAGGTCTTGGTTGTCTTCGGTGGGGTTGTCTATCAACTCGTGCATGAGCACGGGATAGGTTACTTCGCGCAGCAGGTCCTGGGAGGTGCGGGTAGTGCGCAGGTTGCCGAAGTCGTCGTTGTACTCAAATTCCCAGGCCAGCACCATGACGCGGGTGCCGAGCGTATTCAGTTTCCTGGCCAGAGGCACGTAATCGCCATCGGAGGCGATGAGCACTACGATGTCGAACTTCTTGTACAGCGCCATCTCAAAGGCATCTAAGGCCAGCCATACGTCAATGCCCTTTTCGCGTTTCCTTCCGGAAATGGACACCAGCGGCAGGTAGTGCGTGATGACGCCTTCCCACATCAGGATGTCGTCAAAGACGCGGTCGTAATACAGTTGATTGCCTTTGGTAGAGGCTTCTGAGGCGCTCATACGGCCACGGAAATAGTGGGCATCTACGATCTGGCAATGGCGGGCATCGGGCAGTCCCTCCAACTCAGCCACCGAGTGACGGATGAAAGAGTGCAGCCCGCGTATGCTGATGCGGCTTTGCCGTTCGTGAACGTAGTTGTAATAGTTGCTAACGTGTAAAAAATAATTCCCGTCATAAAAGACCCCGATGGTAGTCAGGGATGAAGAATTTCGTGACATGATTTTTAAGTCTTTTTTGGTTTACAAAAATTGGAGAGACTTCCTTCTGACAAAGGCAGAGAAACTCTCTCATACCATCTTAGCGTGGCCTAAGCCACCTACTTGCACAAGCCATCAAAATCAAAGCTACCTCTTTTCAGATGGGGTACGGTATATCACTTTGTTTGATTTGCATGTTCCTTTCTATGCCGCTTCTTTCGCTCCGGGCTTCTAAAAATGACCTTGTATCGCGAAGCTGTTTTACGAGCTGCAAAGAAAGCAATTTTACATGAAACTTTGTGCATATAACCGGCAGAGATTTCCAGGCCCTGCCGGCCTTTTATGTATAAACTGATCGTCAAAGGTGAAACAAGGTCAGGGGGAGAAAAGTTTGGGCCGTAGAGCGGGTGGCGGAATCGGTGGAAGCGGAGGAATCGGGGGAATCGGTTGTCTGTTGTCGGTTGTCCGTTGTCGGTTGCACAATGAGAGGAGTCGGGGAGCTGACGCAAGGAAGACCCCCGAGCCGGCCTGTTTGACAGGTGTCTGTTGTCCGTTGTCTGTTAAAGTGGTTGAATTGGTGAAATCGGGGGAAGCGGTTGAATCGGGGGAATCGGGGGAATCGGGTGTTGGGTTTATTGTTTATCGTGTATCGTTGAGCGTTTAGCGTTTAGCGTTTAGTGTTTAGTTGGGCGGGCTTTAGCCCGTCAATCAGTACCGCGTGCTTTAGCGCGCGTACGATACGGCTGACGGTGAGCGTAACGAACGTAACGAGCGTAACGAACGTGATGAACGTGACGAACGTGATGAACGTGAATGAGGGCGCCCCTCTCCTGTCCCCCAAAGTGGTCTTCCCCAAACGCTAAACTCTAAACGCTCAACGCTAAACTGTCATTCTCCATTCTCCAATTTTCAATTTTCAATTATCTTGCAGCCCCTTAGCGAAGAAAAAAATGTCCATAGTCGTTCAACATCTTACCAAGGAGTACGGGCCTCAGAAGGCCGTTGATGATTTGAGCTTTGAGCTGAAGTCGGGAGAGATCGTCGGCTTTCTCGGGCCCAATGGTGCGGGTAAGACGACGAGCATGAAGATTCTCACGACTTACATTCTGCCGACTTCCGGCAAGGCGCTGGTGGCGGGTTATGATGTGGAGGAAAGTCCCATGG
>JALVES010000253.1 GCA_027030635.1 Saprospiraceae bacterium
TCACCGACGATTTTAGCCTGCTCTCCCGCTGGCAAATCCAGTTCGGTATCCGCCTGAGCTTCTGATGCGCTAAAAGTGGCTTCGCCACTTTTGCGTTTGCGCAAAAAGCGGGGATGCATGTCATGCGTCCCCGCTTTCTCTTTTATACCACAAGCAATGCCTTTGCGTTTTATAGCTGGATTTCCCGCTCTGTGAATTTGAGCGGCAAAGGCCACTCAAATTGTTTTTGCTCTATGAGTTTGAGCGGCAGAGGCCACTCAAATCGTTCCTATTATAAAAAATCAAATATCGGCTAAGTGAAAAAAGAACCAACCCCACATAGTGAGAACCCCAAACCGGTAAGGCCCCACATCCGGCGCCGCCAGGCGCCCACATCAGGCGCGCCAGCGCCCACATCAGAACGCGCAGCGTCCACATCAGACACGCAGCGTCCACATCAGAACGCGCAGCGTTCCACATCAGAACGCGCAGCGTTCCACATCAGACGCGCAGCGTCCACATTAGAACGCGCAGCGTTCCACATCAGACGCGCAGCGTCCACATCAGAACGCGCAGTATTCCACATCAGAACGCGCAGCGTTCCACATCAGAACGCGCAGCGTTCCACATTAGAACGCGCAGCGTTCCACATCAGAACGCGCAGCGTTCCACATCAGAACGCGCAGCGTTCCACATTAGAACGCGCAGCGTTCCACATTAGGCGCGCCAGCGCCCACATTCTCCTCCTCCTCTTCTTCTTCCTCGGAGTTACCGCCTGCCAATACACCCAAAAAATCCGCGATGGCGCCACGGCCATGGAGCGCAGGCAATACAGCCTGGCTGTGGACTTGCTGAAAGACGAGTACAAAAGGGAAAAAAGCCGCGTTGAGCAGGGCAAAATCGCCTTTATGCTGGGCAAAGCCCTGCGCGAAATGCAGCGCGAAGCAGAAGCGGCCGACTGGTTCAAAACGGCTTACGACTATCAATACGGCCCCGAAGCACTGGAAGCTTATGCCTACGCACTCAAGCAAAGCGAGCAGTACAAGGAGGCCATGCAGGCTTTCAAAGAGTTGGGTATAGAAGTTGGCAGCCCCTATGAGTATCGCGATGAAATCAAAGCCTGCCAACAGGCCCTTGAGTGGAAGCAACAAAAGTACCGGCCTTTTGAGACGGAGTCCCTGCTTTGCAACAGTCCTGCTGCAGACTATGCCCCTGCGCTTTTCCCGCCGACGAACAGTCTGCTTTTTACCTCCGACCGTCCGCGCAGGAGCGAGAAAGAGGAGCGGGTTTATCTCTGGACGGGCAGAGCTTTCTCGGACCTCTATTTGGCGAAAGCCGGAGAAACAGAAGCCGAGCCCCTGTCTGCTCCCGTCAACACGCCTTACAATGAGGGCGCTGCCTTTTTTCACGCGCCCAGTTCCACGCTTTACTTCACCCGCTGCTCGGCGGAGGGCAAATTTGAAGATCAGTACTGCAAGATCTGGCGCTCTCAATATTTCGACGGCCGCTGGTCGGTGCCGGAGCCTCTGGCTTTTCAAAAAAGCGGTGTTAATTACGGGCAGCCGGCCCTGACGGAAGACGGCAGCCGCCTCTATTTTTCCAGCAATGATCCCGATGGCTGGGGCGGCTATGACCTCTACTATGTGGAGCAAAATGCCGATGGCGTTTGGGAAAATCCCCGCCTGCTCAGCCGTGCCATCAACACGCCCGAGGGGGATGAGCAGTTTCCGCTGCCCGAGGGAGATACCCTGTATTTTGCGTCCACCGGCCATGCGGGCATGGGAGGGCTCGACCTTTTCCGCTCCTACCAACTCCGGCCCGATCGCTGGACGCCCGCGCGCAATTTGAAGCCGCCTCTCAATTCCGGCGCCGATGATTTTGGCCTTTGCATACAGCGCGATGAGCAGGGGCGCCTCGCGGGCTATTTCACCTCCAATCGCCCCAACGAACAGCCGGGAGGCGGTGGCGACGACCTCTATCGCTTTTGGCCTGCCGCAGAACAGCAGCAGGAAGAAGTTGCGGAAAAAGATTCTCTGCCTTTCGGCAAATGGATCCTCGACCTGTACGTGCTCGAAAACGTCTATGCACAGGCCGACGATCCTTCCTCAGGTATTCTGGCCCGCAAGCCCTTGCCGGGTGCTACGGTCGAACTGCGCCTGCCCTCCGGCCACAGGGAAGAGCTGAAGGTCAATGAAGAAGGCCTTTTGGAAATCCCTCTTGCGGAAGAAGGCAATTACCACTTCCTCGCCTTTAAAGACGGCTATCTGACCTCGGATGCAAGCTTTTCCTTCACCGGCCTGGCTCCGCCTGTGGGGGGCGATGAGCATTTGCGCCAGGAGATTGTGCTGCAAAAAATCTATCTCGATCGCGAGATCGTACTGGAAGATATCTACTACGATTTTGACCGCTGGGAGATACGCCCCGATGCCAGGCCCGCGCTCAATCGCCTGGCCCGTGAGTTGCAACTCAATCCCAATCTGCGCATCCAATTGCAGTCCCATACCGACTGCCGCGGCACTGCCAAATACAACCAGGAACTGTCCGAAAAACGCGCACAGGCCGTCATTGATTACCTCATCTCCCTCGGCATAGAACCCGACCGCTTAGAAGCCCGCGGATTTGGCGAAAGCCGGCCCCTGACCAACTGCTCCTGCAGCCAATGTACGGAAGAAGAGCACCAGCTCAACAGACGCACCAGCTTTGTGATTGTTGAGCATTGAGTGGTATTTCTTGTATTTGGGGAAATTTGTCTGCGATTGCTTTTTTCCGGAGATAAGTGCTTATATTTGTACATTCGCAACAATCGTAGCTGTAGTAATTAATTCTGACAGATGAGAGTAAAAGAATTGTTTGAAGAGTATCGGCAAAGTGAGCGTATAGAGCCTTTGTATCTGACGGGCGATACTTTTGATTTGCTGAGCCGGTTTCCGGATCAATCCATTGACTGTTGCATCACCAGCCCTCCGTATTGGGGCCAACGGCAGTACTCTAATGGAGGGATTGGTTTAGAAAACTCTCATGAGGAATTTGTTTCGACTTTTTTGACCTTCACGGCAGAATTGAAAAGAGTCTTAAAAAAGTCGGGCTCTTTTTGGTTGAATATTGGGGATACTTATAGAAAGAAATCATTGTTAGCTATACCCTGGCGAATTGCCATTTCTATGATAGATGATCAGGGATGGATTTTAAGGAACAGTGTCGTATGGAACAAGCATAAAGGTGGTTTGACAAGTTCAAAAGACAGGTTGCGAAATGTTCACGAAAATGTTTTTCATTTTGTAAAGAGTGAAAAATATTTTTACAACGATGAGGCAATCAGGACAACAGCGAGAAGGGCTAAAGTGAAAAACGGCGCTGTGGTTTCTGCGACGGGAGTAACCGGAAAAAGATATAAGCGGCAAATTGAATTATCTACATCTCTTTCTCCTCTTGAAAAGGAAAATGCCCAAAAGGCTCTTGCCGAGGTGTTGCAAAAAGTTCAACTTGGTGAGATTTCTGATTTTCGAATGATTATAAGGAACCAACAGCGTACTACCCATTCAGATGCCGAATCAGTTTCCGGAAGGGCAAAGGAACTAAAAGAGAAGGGCTTTTATTTTTTGTTCTATAATCCCAAAGGCAGCTTGCCCTCCGATGTTTGGGATGTCATTCCGGAGGACACCCAAAAGCGAGGAAAGCATTTTGCCCCTTTTCCAAAAGACCTCTGTAGAATTCCTATTTTGGCTACCTGTCCGCGCGACGGTATCGTTCTCGATCCGTTTTGTGGTACAGGGACAGCTATGGTAGTGGCCAGTGAGTTGGGCCGAAAATCTGTTGGGATAGATATTTCTCCGGCTTATATCAATATGGCTAAAAAACGTACTCATGGACAGCAGGCTCTTAGAATTTTTTAGTTACAGTACTCAGGTGAAACAGGATTGGTCTTTGCTTGTTCAAGAACAGCCATGTCGTTATTTGAACCGCAAATGTGTAAAGGTTCGCAAAAGTGCTCCTCAGATAGCCATTGGCTCTTGTACGGTAAAACATGGCGCTAAGGAGCAAGCTGTTGTTATCTGTCCTCATCGCATGTTGCAGGGAAGAAAGATTTTTATTGATTGTATTCACTTGCTTTCTCTCCATGAGCCGGGGAATGAACTTCATGTAGTCTCGGAAATCCCTATTCCGGGTGGAAGTGTTGATTATTTTGTTGTTTCTGTCAAAAAGGGAAAAGTTAAGGATTTTGTAGGTGTTGAAGTCCAGACAATGGATACGACAGGTACGATTTGGGGTGAGAGACAGGCCTTTTTGGCTTCGCGGGGCGTTTTGAACTTTGATGCAACTATAAAGCGAAAAAATTTCGGTATAAATTGGAAAATGACTGCTAAGACCGCTCTAATGCAGCTTCATCATAAGATTGACACTTTTGAACATCTTGGCAAGCATTTGGTGTTAGTTGTGCAGGATTGTCTTTTGGATTATATGAAAATGGCATTTTCCTTTGATAAAGTTGAATCAGCCAAAATTGGGCATTCTATGCACTTTCATGTTTACGCTCTTGAAAGAGGGGAGGATCAGTCGTTTTATATTGATTTGAAAGAGCGCATGAGTACAGATAGGACAGGTTTGGCATATTGCCTTGGTCTTCAGGGCAATGCTCAAATGGCTTTCCATGAAATTGTTGAAAAAATGGAAGCAAAGTTATCAGACAGCACTTTGTTGAAATTTTGATGAGACCTGAAAGAGCCCTTTTACGTTTAGCAAATGCACATAGTTCACCCCTACCAAATAACCCTATGAGAAAAACCATACTCTGTCTGGCGCTTTTGTGGCCGGGTTTTGCTCAAATTGTTTGGGCTGTTTGTGACCCGCCGATTTTGTTGGAAGTAGAAGACATCACAACCACTACGGCCATGCTCGATTGGGTGCCTGTGGGCAGCGAAACGAGCTGGGATCTTGCAGTCTTGCCCAAGGGCAGCCCTGCGCCCGGAGCGCCTACCCTTAGCGGGGTAACGAGCCATCCGGTTTTTTACACGGGCCTTAGCCCGGCTATGGAATACGATTTTTACGTGCGTGCCGTCTGCGGAGGCAGTGCGGGAGCCTGGACCAAGTACAACGGCCTGTTCCTCACCCACAGTACCAATCCCTCGCCCTGCCAGGTGGGCCTAGACATCCCCGATCAGGGTTGTGTAAGCCTGCCCATAGAGATCAGCTCTGCTCCGGGCAGCCAATTGGGTACGGACGTCTATTTGCAGGAGGTACACCTGACCGTGCAGCACCCCTGGGATGCAGACCTGGACATCAGCCTGGAGTCTCCTTCAGGGCAAATCGTACTGCTCACTTCCGACAATGGCGGGCAGTTGGACAACTACGGCGATGTGGGCGATCTTTCTTGTGCGACTTACACCACTTTCGGCAATTTGCTGGAGGAAAGTGTGTGCTCGGAGCTCTCTGTAAGCCAGGGGCAGGCGCCCTTCATCGGCGTCTATCTGCCGGAGGAGCCGCTTTATCAGTTCGACGATGGCAGCGATCCCGCAGGTAGCTGGCAGTTGCACCTCTGCGATGATGCTCAGGACGATTTGGGGGAGCTGTTGTTTGTAGAATTGGTTTTTGCACCTTTGCTTTGCCCGCCTCCGGTGGAACCCGTTTTGGTTGAGGTGGATTCCACCTTTGCCACGCTGGATTGGACCGGTGGGCCCAATTGTGCCAACACCATCATCGAATACGGCCCTGCCGGCTTCACCCCGGGTACGGGAACCATCCTCAATACGGGCTGCCCTCCTCAGACTATTTTCGGCCTGCAACCCAATACCGAATACGATTTTTATATACGCGAAAGTTGCGGTCCGGGACAAGAGTCTTCCAATACCTGCCCCTTGACTGTAACGACCATCTGCTCGCCGCCGCCTGCGACGCTGGTTGAGAATTTTGACAGCCAGGCGGCCTGTTCGGGGCTTTGTGAAGACAGCTGTTTTGTCAGCGGCCTGTGGCGCAACCTGCGCAGCGATGAGATGGATTGGCAAATTCGCTCCGACTCCACGCCAACGGCTCTGACGGGGCCGCCCTCCGATGTCTCCGGCAGCGGGCAATACCTGTATATGGAGGCTTCCGGTTTTTGCTATTCGACTGCTGAGGCCATCCTGGAGTCTAACTGCATCCAAATCGTAGCGCCCGGCGATGAGTGCCACATGTCTTTTTATTACTACATGCACGGCAGCGGGCTGGGGCGTTTGGAGTTGCAAATCAGTCTTGATGCAGGTTTGAACTGGACGCCGATTTGGAGCGCTCTTGGCGAGCAGGGAGAGCAATGGATAAAACAGTACATCTCCCTCGATGCCTACGACGGCCAAACGGCGCGTTTTCGCTTTGTGGCCCGTAAGGGATCGCAGCCCCAGAGCGATATCGCTTTAGACGAAATTCGCTTTTACGGCTCTTTGGATGCCGGCCCGCCGGACCAAACGTATTTTTACGATGGCGATGGCGATAATTATGGAGATTCTTCTGTTTTTGTGCAGACCTGTGCGCTCACACCGCCTGCCGGTTTTGCGGCTGTGGGTGGCGATTGCGAGGATGGCAATCCCGACATTCATCCCGGGCAGGCGGAGACGCCCTGCGACGGCATAGATGCCAATTGCAACGGCATGGATGACGAAAACGACCTGCCTCCGCCTGTCGGCATTGGAGATGTGGTCTGCAGCGGGGAGCAGGGTATGCTGCAGGCCATACCGGCTTATTTTGGAGAAATTTACTGGTATGACGCACCCACGGGAGGAAATTTGTTGCACACCGGTTCGGACTGGGTTTTGCCGGACACTTTTTACAACAACAGTAGTTTGCCCGTTGCCGTGGCTTTTTATGCAGAAGAGGTCAACTTTGTGGGTTGTGCCTCTGCTTCACGTACCTTGGTAGTGCTTACCATAAAGCCCTTGCCTGAGATTGAAATCGCTCCCGGACAGTTTCAGGCGGTTTGTGCCGGTACACCTTTGGATTTGAGCACATTGGTTATACAAGACATTAATTTGCTGAATCCCGTTTATACTTATCATGCTGCTTATCCGACTTCGCCGGCCAATGAGCTGCCTTCGCCGGTCGTGATGCCGCAGGCTTCCACCACTTATTATGTGCAGGCTGAGCACGATGGTTGCATATATGTTGATAGCCTGTTTGTAGAGGTTTTGCCCTCGCCTCAGGCCCATATTGCCGGCGCGGTGTCCGTATGTGCCGGTTCAAGCGGCTTGCTGACGGCTGAAGATTTGGGCAATGGCGAGCCGCCTTTGAGCTACCTTTGGAGCACGGGTTCAGATGCTCCCCAGATCGAACCTCCTGCGCCTCAACCCGTGGGCGCCACGCAATGGTATTCCCTGACCCTTACCGGCGCCAATGGCTGCCAAAGTACGGATAGCATAGAAGTACAGAGCGTGCAGAGCATTTCAAATGTCTCGGTGCTTGTGCAGGATGTGAGTTCCTGCGGAGGGAGCGATGGCAGCATCTGGCTTTCGCCAAATGGCGGAGCGTCTCCGTATCACTATTTGTGGTCGGGGCCGGCAGGCTCGGGCGACAGCTCGGGTGTAGCCGCCGATTTTCTGTTGGATAATTTGCCGCAAGGCGCTTATTCGATCACCATCATGGACGCCTCTTCCGGGGGGTGCGATTTTGTTTTGCCGGTAACCCTGGTGGGTGGCCCGCAGGCCAATGTGGTCGTGCAATCCGTTCAGGATGTATCCTGTTATGGGATGAGCGACGGCTGCATCAACTTGACGGCGCTTTCCGGCGACCCGACTTATCTTTGGAATACCGGCGATACGACTTCTTCGGTTTGCGACCTGCCTGCCGGTGATTATGAGGTAACCATCACTGATGGTTCTTGTGCCTGGACTTTGGGGCCTTTACACCTGAGCGAGCCCGACAGCCTGGTGCTCAAGCCGGGGGGTGTTCAGCATGTATCCTGTTATGGGTATTCGGATGCTTCCATTTTTGTCTTTGCCAGTGGAGGCGCGTCGCCTTACGACTTCCAATGGTCGAACGGAGTTTCCGGTGACCTGGCTGAAAACCTGAGTGCAGGCTTTTACAGCCTGACTTTGACGGACGATCACGGCTGTCAAAAAACATTGGATTCCATAGAAATCGTGCAGCCTGAGCCACTCGACATTTCCGTGCAACAGCAAAATCCGCTTTGCTTTGACGAGCAGACGGGCAGCATTCAGTTGACGCTCTCGGGGGGAGCGACGCCCTATGCCTACCTCTGGTCCACCGGAGCGCAGACGCCTTTTGTTTTGCAAGTGCCGGCAGGCGCTTACTCTTGCACGATTACTGACGGCCAGGGATGCCAACAGGACACCCTCATTGAGTTGACTCAGCCCGATTCGCTTTACGCCATTCCATTACAACTGCAATCGCCTTCCTGTGCGGGCAGCACAGACGGCCTGATTCAATTGCAGGCTTCCGGCGGAACGGCGCCCGTATTTTTTCAGTGGTCGAATGGGGCTTCAACGAGTCTTTTACAAAATTTGCCGGAAGGCGAATATGTCGTAACCTTAAGCGATGCTTTCGGCTGCCTTTCCGAGCCGGATACTTTTGTGCTGGACGCACCTCCGGGCATTCAGTGGCAGTCGGAACTGACTGCGCCCTCCTGTCTTGGCTATGCGGATGGGGCCATTGAACTGCAAATCAGCCAGGGCACGGCGCCCTTCGCTTTTCTTTGGAGTACGGGCGATACGACGGCGACGCTCTCCAATTTGCCGCAAGGCGAATATCAGGCCACCATCACCGATGCCATCGGCTGCATGGATACGGCCGTGGTGTTTTTGGAGGCCGATCAAGTCATGGCCTACACCTACAGCGCTTTTGCACCTAACTGCCATGGAGCCGAAAACGGTACGGTTTTTCTGGCCATAACAGGAGGCCAACAACCTTACAGCTATCTCTGGTCGAATGGAGCTACCGACAATAATTTGCAGAATGTCCCGGCAGGAGCTTACGCCTGTGTGGTGGAAGACGATGTCGGATGTTTACTGTTTACAGACACCATTTTTTTGGCCGATTTTCCCGCTATCGAAATAGATTTGCTGGCTGTGGACAGCGTCAGTTGTTTCGGTGTCTCTGATGGAGGTTTGCAGGTGAGCGTTCAGGGAGGCGTGCCGCCTTATATTTATACCTGGAGCAACGAAACGACTGAAGAAGATTTGGAGGGCGTGCCGGCAGGCATGTACCAACTGACGATTTTGGATTCCGTGCAATGCGCTGTTTCCAGCGAAGTGTTTGTGCTGCCCGACCCGCAGCCATTGCAAGCTGAAATTACTGTGTTTGAGCAGCAGGGCGATTGCATCATCAACGATGCGGACAGTCTGGTGTTGGAAGTACAAGGAGGGACGGGCGTCGTCCAGGCGGTTTGGAACAATGGTTATACGGGCTTCACCATTTCCCCTGTGCCACCCGATGATTACAGCGCTGTGGTTACGGATGCTCATGGCTGTGTAGCTGAAACGGGAGAAGTGAAGGTGCCGGAGGCGCAGCCTGCCTTGAGCTTGGAAGCGCTTCCCATTCCCTTTGATACGGCGCTTTGCGGGGAGGTACAGACTTCGGGCAGCCTTCGCGTTTTGGTTTCCGGTGGTCATGCGCCCTGGCAATACCACTGGAGTTTTGGGGAAGTGGGTACCACTTCTGCAGATACCTTGCAGGTGGATAGTTTGCCGCAAGGCATTTATCAAATCACGCTTACTGACAACAACGGTTGTGTGGCTGTGCTGGATTCACTGCCTGTAATTTTGCCCCTGCCTCTTTTGCTGACGCCCGATCAAAGTCTTATTCAACACATTGCCTGCAAAGGCGACAGCTCGGGTTCTTTGGGCGTGCAGATCACGGGAGGCCTGGCGCCTTATGCGATTTTCTGGACGGATACGCTTGGCGTTTTATTTTCCACAGGGCAGGCTCCGCAGAACATGCCTGCGGGGGTCTATATGGTGGCGGTTACGGATGCGCGGGGCTGTACTGCCGAAAACGGGCCTTATGTGCTGACAGAACCGGCTGACAGCCTCCAGGTTGCAGTTATTAAACAGGATAATTACTGTTTTGGCGATTCTCTTGGGTGGATAGCGCTTACCATTGACGGCGGCCTGCCTCCTTACGACTTGCTTTGGAATGATGGCGCCACTGAGGAAAACAGGGAGATGCTGCCTGCGGGCTGGTATGGTTTTGTACTGGAAGACGCAGCGGGCTGCCTGATAGAAACGGACAGCATTGCCATTTTGCAGCCGGATGCGCC
>JALVES010000254.1 GCA_027030635.1 Saprospiraceae bacterium
GAAAAGACCCAAAAGCAACCTTTTGGGCTTTCTAACTGTATTAAATGGTAAGTGTTGCTGCGCAACACTTACCATTTTTTTTATTTGTTCACGAAAAATTCGACTGTTATGAAAAAGAACATGGGCTCTATGGACCGCAACATCCGCATCCTCATCGCTGTTGTATTGGCTATTTTGTATTTTACAGGTAAAGTTACAGGCACTTTGGCCATTGTAGCTCTGGTCGTTGCCATTGTATTTTTGGCAACCAGCTTATTGAACTTCTGCCCGCTGTACAGCCTGCTGGGCATCAATACCGCCAAGAAAAAGGAATCCTGATACCATAAAAAAGCCCCGCCGAAAGCGGGGCTTTTTTTACTCATCGCATCCCAATTGAATGCGGGCCACCGGATCGTTGTCCGGGAAGCACATGCCCGACATCACCGCATCGGGTTTATAGCGTTCGACCACTGTGGGATCGTAAAGCCCTGTTTTCAGAAACACTTCCAAATCTGCTTTTTCCTGCTCGCTCAAATAGAGCGGATGCAACTGAAGGGCGATCTGCTCTTCGGGCACATTCGGGTTTTCAGGTACACCCTTGTCAAAAAATTCCACCACATCTCGCAGATTATCTATACTGCTGCCGTGGAAAAAATGGGTAAAATGGCTGAGGTTGTACAATTGAGGTACTTTAAATTTGTACATGTCTTCGGCTTTGCCCGTAAAGCCTCCACGCCCCAAATTGCGGGGGTCATCAGGCCCTGTGAAATAGGCACCCTCCTGTTCATAAAGGTCTTTGACGCCCAAGGCGTAAAACTCCATGGCATTCAAGGCCGGGCCCTTATGGCAGCGATAGCAAAGGCCTTTTCCAAAGAAAACCAAAGCGCCCCGCTTTTCCTGATCGCTCATGGCATCTAAATCGCCTTTCAGCCAGCGCTGAAAGGGCGCCTGATTGGTCAGCAGCGTTCGCAGGTAAGCAGAGATGGCAAAACTGCCCGTCTGCAGCGTATAGCGCTCTTCCGGCGGAAATTCGGGGAAAGCAGCATCAAACAAAGCGGTATAGCCCAGAGAATCGGTAACGTCTTTGTTGATGACCATGCGGTGCAGAATCAGGCCTTCGATGTTTTGACTTTCAAGACCTGAAAAACCCAAATGATTTACTTCGGTCTGACCGGTCCAGGCGTATTCCGTACCTACATTGACGCCACCGGCGCCGAAGCGGCCATTCCAGGTGGAGTTGGTTACATAGGCCACATTGAGCACGCTGAGCGGGCGGAGGCCCTGGGCATCCAGTTCTTCCTCTGCGTAATGGGGATTTTTGGTGCGCCCCTCGCCTTGCTCCCCATAATACAGGCCGCCATCAGCAATCCCCTGTATCCGCCCGGGCGTAAAGCCACACTCAGGCAAGTGACAAGAGCCACAGGAGTAGGTTTGCATCCCATCCGGATGCACGGCATCCAAACCGATGCCCGGCTCGAAAAAGAGCATTTTGCCCAATTCAACTTTCACCTTCAGCAGGGGGTTGTTGGGGTCCTGGGGGATAGATGCCAGATCGTAGGTCTCCGGCATGGTATAATAGCCCAAATCGCCGGTAGGGGAAAGACCTTTTAAAGCTGTCTCTAACTTTTGGTCTAAGGGGTTTTGGAGTTGGTCCGTCGTACACCCATAGGCTGCAAAAAGGGCAGCCAAAAGCGCGACATAAAGGTGTAAAGTTTTCATTTCATGAGATCAGTTGTTCAAAGGATATATTGATTTATACAAGGCCTCAAAAGCAACAAAAACCCATCTTCAAAGCGGCGTTTGAAAATCGGTTTTGTTACAACTTCTACCCGAGGGGCATAAATCGGCATAAAGATACGGGAAAATCGGGAAAAGATGCAAGCCTTTTTTCAGAAATCCCTTTTATCGGGTAGATGACTCAACAGTTAAGGCGACAAAATCGCTTACACTGAGTTGCTCGGGGCGTTTTTGCATGGCCGGATGCTCGCGCAAGACCTTTCCGGGGAGCAGGTCGCGCAGGGTATTTCTCAGCATTTTGCGGCGCTGTCCGAAGGCTGTTTTCACCATTTGCCGAAAGGCAGGCCAAAGCTCCTCAGGTACCAAAGAAACCTCCCTTCTCTTGAGGCGAATCACCCCCGACTGCACTTTGGGCGGCGGAGAAAAAGCCCCCGGCTTGACCGTAAACAGATACCTGCCCTCGTAATGTGCCTGCACCAATACGCTGAGCACGCCATACGTCTTGCTTCCGGGCCCGGCAACGACCCGCTCGGCTACTTCGCGCTGAAACATGCCCACCACTTGCGGAATCAAAGCGCGATGTTCTACGGCCTTAAAAAGAATCTGCGAGGAGATGTTGTAGGGAAAATTGCCGAGCAGGCTAAAACACTGCCCCTCAAAAACCGTCTCCAAATCCAGCTTGAGGAAGTCGCCGGCGATGAGTTTTCCCGCCGTTTCCGGCAAATGCTCCTGCAACCAGGCAATCATGTCGCGATCGGCTTCTACGGCCTTAAAAGCCTCTTCCCGCTCCAGCAAAAAACGCGTGAGAATGCCCTTGCCCGGCCCTACTTCGAGGATGCGGGGGCAATCCGGCTGTGGCAGCACCGCAGCTGTAATGCGGGCGGCGAGGCCCCTGTCGGTCAGAAAATGTTGTCCGTATGATTTTTTTGCACGCATGAAACTGCAAGATAGGCAGGTTTTTCTGAACCCAAAATCTATGTGAGCAAAACTCGTTACTTTTGCGCAAACAAAAAAAATGAAGAAACCAAAGATAGGAATCACCATAGGAGACAT
>JALVES010000255.1 GCA_027030635.1 Saprospiraceae bacterium
AAGCGTTCCACATTAGACGCGGTAGCGTCCACATTAGACGCGGTAGCGTCCACATTAGACGCGAAGCGTCCACATTAGGCGCGAAGCGCCCACATTTCCCTATCTTAGCCCCACCAAGCACCAACCACCATGCTATCCATACAAACCGACGAATACTACATGCAGCAAGCCCTGGGCGAAGCCGAACAGGCTTATCGGGAGGGAGAAGTGCCCGTAGGCGCCATAGTCGTCTGTGAGGGGCAGATCATTGCCCGGGCCCACAACCAGACCGAGCGGCTGAAGGATGTTACGGCCCATGCAGAAATCCTTGCGCTCACGGCAGCCTCTCAGCATCTCGGCAGCAAATACTTAGACAAATGTACGCTCTTCGTAAGCCTTGAGCCCTGCCTCATGTGCGCCGGCGCCCTCGCCTGGGCACAATTGGGGCGCCTGGTCTATGCCGCAGCCGACGACAAACGCGGCTTCATGCGCATCGGCAAAAGCGCCCTCCACCCCCGCACCGAAGTACTGTACGGACTGATGGAAGAAGAAGCCTCCGCACTGCTCAAAAAGTTTTTTGCTGAAAAGAGGAAAGTATAACAACGAAGGTTCATTAAGAACGCGGGAGGCCCACCCCTTCAGGGGCCGGGGGCGCGGGAGGCCTTATGGTGCATAGCTTATCGCAAAGCATATAACAAAAACACCCGGTTAAAATATCGTTAAGTTTTGCTCATCTGCTCATCCTGAAACAAGGCTTCAGGCGTTCCGCTTGTGTAAACTATTGGGAGTCTGACACATCACAAAACCAAACGATATGAAAAACACGCGCTTATTCCTTCTGGCCTTTGGCGTGCTGCTCTTTGCTTCCTGCAGCGATCGCCTCGTACCTTTCACACAAGACCTCTATGAAGAATACCGCTGGACAGACGAAGACCTGCAAAAAATTCAATTCTATCTTTCTCAAGATATCTTGCTTTATCGCACGATCAAATCGGGCGATACGGAGATCACCAGAGGTGAAATCAGGATTCGCGATGGTGTCAAAGTAGAAGAAATCGTCATTCCTGCAGGCACACCCGGGGTTTTTCTCTTCAGCCCCAAAGCCAATCGCATGGCCATCAGCTTTGAAGATGGCGACAAGTACTTCCTCATGTTTGGCCCCAACGAAAAACTGGATGGCCGCTACGTACTGCTGGCTGACAAATGGGAAAAACACCAGGGCACCGTTACCTATGGGGGCAGTTGGTACAAAGTAGATGCCTCAGACGCCTTTGCCGGCCTCATGGTCAACCTCAAGCGGGCACGAAAAGTGCAGGTCAAACGACGTGTGGCAGAGGGCCGCACAGTAGAATAAAAAACAAGGGAGGTTTTGTGAGCTGCGTCTCGCAAAACCTCTTTCAATATCTTACCTTTGCGGCACAACGACAGCCGCTATGCCAAACAAAGCCTTCCTCATCATCCTCGACGGCTGGGGCCTGGGGCCCAAGCCCGAAGCCGACGCCATCCGCCAAGCCCATACGCCCTGCTTTGACAAGCTCATGACTGAGCAACCTCACAGCACACTCGTCACTTACGGAGAAGCCGTCGGTTTGCCGAAAGGCCAAACGGGAAACTCCGAAGTCGGCCACCTCAACATCGGCGCCGGCCGCATCGTCTATCAGGAACTCACCCGCATAGATAAAGCCATAGAAGACGGCTCCCTCGAAAAAAATCCCCTGCTGCAGGAAGCCTTCCGCATAGCCCGCGAAGAAGACAAATCCCTGCACTTCATGGGGCTGGTCTCCGACGGCGGCGTACACTCCCACATCAACCAGCTCATCGCACTCTGCCACATGGCTGCCCGCGCCGGCGTCTCACACATCTTCATCCACGCCTTTACAGACGGACGCGATACCGACCCCCAATCGGGCATCGGATTCCTCCATGAACTGCAGAAAAGCTGCAAGGGCAAAGCCCAAATCGCCACCGTCACAGGCCGCTACTACGCCATGGACCGCGATAAGCGCTGGGAACGCACCAAACTGGCCTACGATGCCCTCGTGCATGCCAAAGGCACAGCGACCTCTCCGGAACAACTCGAAAACACCATCCGCCAACGCTATGAAAAGGGCGAAACCGATGAATTCCTCAAACCCATCATCCTCACCAATAAAAGCGGACAGCCCCTGCCGCGCATCCAAAACGGCGACGTAGTCATCAATTTCAACTTCCGTACCGACCGGCCACGCCAGATCACCGACATGCTCACCCAACGCGATATGCCCGAATACGGCACCCAAAAACTCCGCATCCACTACCTCACCATGACCCGCTATGACGATCGCTTCAAAGACGTCCACGTGCTTTTCGAAAAGGAAAAACTGCGCAACACCATAGGAGAAGTGATCGCCAAAGAACAACTCACCCAATTGCGCATAGCCGAAACCGAAAAATACGCCCACGTTACCTACTTCTTCTCCGGCGGCCGCGAAGAACCCTTTGCCGGCGAATCCCGCATCCTCATCCCCTCCCCCAAAGACGTTCCCACCTACGACTTCAAACCCGAAATGAGCGCACCCGAAGTAACCGAAGCCGCCATCCGCTTCATCGAAGAACACCAACCCGACTTCATCGTGCTCAACTACGCCAATGCCGACATGGTCGGCCATACCGGCGTCTTCAAAGCAGCCATGAAAGCAGCCGAAACCGTAGATGAGTGCCTCTGCCGCCTGCTGGCTACGGCCAAAAAATACCAATACGAACTCCTCATCATTGCCGACCACGGCAATTCCGACTACATGATCAATGAAGACGGCTCACCCAATACAGCTCACACAAAAAACCCCGTCCCCTGCATCTACATCGGCCGCCGCGACCGCCAGGTGCAAATAAAACCCGGCAGCCTCCCCGACATAGCCCCCACCCTGCTCGAACTCATGGAACTGCCCAAACCCACAGAAATGACGGGAAATTCGCTTGTATCTTAAACAACAATGGTTCATTAAGTTTTGAGATGGCAATATGCCCAAGTTTCAGCAAATATTCAATGCATCTTTTATTTTTTTCCAACTCAGGCCCGATTTCAAAGTTACATGAAATAAATGACACCATCTGGCAATTGAACCTTTGTAAGAGCCCATCTCCGATCCCCGAGCTGGAGCCAAAGCGGAAGATCGGGGAGCGGATTTTTGAAGATTCGCTTATCCTCCTATGGGGCCGGCTCGGGAGACAGCCAATAGGGACGTGATAGAACGCGGGCTTCGGCAAACTCAGCCTGACAGATGACGCGGATGACGCGGGTTTTCGCGGATTTTTTAGCCGGTTCAACTTGATAGCTTGGTTTCTGATGGAGACAGGTAGCCAAAAACTTAATGAACCATTAAAACAAACTAAACGTTAAATTTTTCCCCATAGGCAACTCTCTCTACAAACCACTCGTCTTTCCTGTCGTAAGCCCATCCCGATGAAATGGCAGCATGCCAACTAAAGTGTAACTGCCCGAAGAGCAGATACGTCTGCCTCTCGATGCAAAAACTTTAACGACACACCCAACATTTATGAAGCTGTTTTACCCCTTCATCTGTTTTGCCTTATGCTTTCTCCTCGCCACCGGCCCGGCATCCGCCCAACAAAAATTCACCATCAGCGGCTATGTGCAGGATGCAGATAGCGGCGAAAAACTCATCGCCGCCACGGTCTTTGACCTGCGCTCCAAACAAGGTACCGTTACCAACACCTATGGCTTTTTCAGCCTTACCCTGCCGGCGGACAGCGTTGATCTGCTGTTCTCTTACGTAGGCTATGAAGCTCAAAAACTGAGCTTCCTGCTCGACCAGAACCTCCAGCTCAACATCAGGCTCTCCCAAGGACAAATCCTGCAGGAAGTAGAAGTCGTAGCCGAAAAAGTAGATCGCATTGAGCGCAACACCCAAATGAGCCAGACCACCGTGCCCGTAGAGCAAATCAAAAAACTTCCCGCCCTCATGGGTGAAGTGGACATCTTCAAAACCCTGCAACTGCTGCCGGGCGTGCAATCCGGAGGCGAAGGCCAAACCGGCCTGTACGTGCGCGGTGGCAGCCCCGATCAAAATCTCGTACTGCTCGACGGCGTACCCGTCTATAACGCCTCTCACCTGCTCGGCATCTTCTCCGTCTTCAATGCCGATGCCATTCGAAACGTAACCCTCACCAAAGGAGGCTTCCCTGCGCGCTATGGCGGTCGGCTCTCCTCGGTGCTCGAAATCAACATGAAAGAAGGCAACCTCAACAAATGGCAGGGCGAAGGCTCCATCGGACTGATCTCCTCCAAAATCACCCTCCAGGGGCCCATCCAAAAAGACAAAACCTCAGTGCTGCTCTCAGCTCGGCGCACCTATGTGGACCTCATCGCCCGCCCCATCATCAAAGCAGCAGCCAAAGCAGAAGGCATACAAGTCAGGCCCCAATTGTATTTCTACGACCTCAACTTCAAGATGCAACACCGCATCAACGACAAACACCGCCTCTACGCCAGTTTCTACTCCGGCTCCGATCGCTTCTTCTTCACCTACAAAGAAGACGGTTTCGGATACGATTTCGAATCTTCCGGAGGCATCAACTGGGGCAACATCATCTCCGCCCTGCGCTGGAACTGGCAGCTTTCGCCAAAATTATTTGCCAACACCACCCTCACTTTCAGCGATTACACCATAGACATCATCTCAGAATTCAAGGAAACCAATACCGGCCTGGGTGAAACTTCTGCCTTTTCGGCAAAATACATATCGGGCATACAGGATTTTGCCGCCAAGGTGGATTTCGACTACCTGCCCCTGCCCAACCACTTCGTTCGCTTTGGAGCTTCTGCCATTCGCCATACGTATCGCCCGGGGGCGCTGACCATCAATGCGGAATTTGAAGAGACGCAATTCGACACCCTGCTCGGCTCCCAAAATCTGCACTCTTTCGAATACGACGCTTATCTCGAAGACGACTTCCACTGGAAGCGCTTTTCTGCCAACCTCGGCCTGCATGCTTCGCTCTTTCAGGTCAACGACATCTACTACCCCTCCCTGCAACCCCGCCTTGGCCTGCGCTTCATGGCTACCGACAAACTCGCCATCAAGGCCTCCTACAGCCAAATGCGCCAGTACATCAACCTGCTCACCAGCGAAGCCCTCAGCCTGCCCACCGACCTCTGGGTGCCCAGCACCGAACGTGTGAAACCCCAAAAATCCTGGCAGGCAGCCCTCGGCCTGGCACAAACCATACGCGACGATTGGGAGCTAAGCGTAGAGGCCTACTACAAACAAATGGAAAACGTGCTCTCCTTCAAAGAAGGCGCCAGCTTCCTGCTCGGCCTGGAAAGCGACTGGCAGGACAAAATCACCCAGGGCAACGGCCAGGCTTATGGCGTGGAGCTGTTGCTCCAAAAGAAATTCGGACGCCTCTCCGGCTGGATAGGCTATACGCTTTCCTGGAATTGGCGCCAATTTGACGAAATCAATGGAGGCAAACGCTTCCCCTTCCGCTACGACCGCCGCCACGATGTCTCTATCGTTGCCACCTATGAAATCAACGACCACATCACCCTCTCCGGAGCCTGGGTCTATGGCACCGGCAATGCCGTTACCCTGCCCATCTACCAGTACAACTACTACTACACCACCATAGAAACCCTCGGAGAGAAAAATGCCTTCCGCATGAGCGACTACCACCGCCTCGATCTCAGCATCACTTTCTTCAAAAAGAAAAAGCGCTACGACCGCCGCTGGGTACTTGGCGCTTACAATGCCTATAACAACCACAACCCCTACTTCATCCTCGCCACTACCCTATACGACCCCCTGACCGGCGATGAGAAACGAGTCTTCAAGGAAATCAGCATCCTGCCCGTCATCCCCTATTTCTCCTGGCAGTTTAGCTTCTAAATCAAAAATTTTTGAGAGACCTTCCTCCCCACGCAACTAAAATCAACCACAAATGAAAAATATAAGCCATATCAGCATAGCAACAGGCCTCCTGCTCCTCATCCTGAGCAGTTGCAACAATTTCGAACAGGTCGTGGATGTTGACATCCCCGAGCACAAACCGGCTATTTCCCTGAGTGCTGAATTTGGCTCTTTAGACACCGCACTCGTCCTCTCAGTCGGGCGCAGCGCAAGCATTCTCGCCTCTTACGAAGAGCTGGAATTAGACGTAACACCCGAAATCAAACTCTTTCGCAACGGAGAATTGCTCACCCAAGATTTTTACTGCGAATACTCCGGCTGCATCCATGAGTTAAACCAACCCCTCGGCTCTGCTGAAGATACCTACCGCCTCGAAATCTCCGCCCCCGGCTGGGAAACTGCGAGCAGTACACAGAAAATGCCGCCGCTTCCGGTCATCAAAGATGCTCAATTCACCCATGAAGGCACCCTTGATCCCGAGGGCTATCCCGCAGATGAATGGGCTGTGCTTATTCAGGACCCGCCCGATGAAGAAAACTACTACGCCATCAGCACCCTCTCGGTTAGAAGAGAGTTTGACGGCACAGATACCCTGCTTTACATTTCTAACTATACGCCTTACAGCTTAGACCCTGCTACTTCTGTAGCCTATGGCGCTTCCAGTGCTGCGCTCATCCTCAGCGATGCCGCTTTCAATGGCTCGGAGTACTGGCTGCGCATGTATAGCTACCCCCAGGATACCAGCAATCTGGAATTCCTCGCCCTTGAAATAAGCAGCCTCACCAAAGATGCCTACCTCTTTTACAAGACCTTTACGGCTTATCAGGAAAATGAACTCAACCCCTTTGCCGAGCCCGTAGTCGTCCACCAAAACATCGAAAACGGACATGGCATCTTCATCCTGAGAAACACGATAATAGAAGAAGTGTCCTTCTAACAAACATGGCAAAATGCCGGTATTTTATCTCTGGCCTCAAGCTCAATCCCCCCACAAAAACGCCTCATCATCCAACACTGCCTCCGGATCGGGCTGTGCCAGGATGCGCTCAAACAAGGCGTCTTGCAAAGCCTGCTCTTTGAGCGCTTTGGAGTAAGGCTCATGGCTGAAGCTCACCATGGAGTAAACCGGCATGAAGCGATCGGGGTATTTTTTGTACAGCTCTTTTTCCAATTTTTTGCGCAGCAAAAAGCGGGGGTCGGCCACCAGGTCGCGCATTTCTATAAAGTTGCGCAGGGCCAGGTCGGCTATGGCATCCGCATCATCGGGTCTTGTATCGCTGAAGGCAGAAATAATCTCCTTCCAGTCTTTGCCCTCTTGCAGCATCTCCCACAGCAGGCTGCAATCTTCAAAACCGGCATTCATGCCCTGGCCGTAAAAGGGCACAATGGCATGGGCAGCATCTCCCATCAACAAGGTATTCCCGCCCTGTTGCCAGGGGCGACAGCGTATGGTTGCCAAAGTGCCCGTCGGGTTTTCAAAAAAGTCCTTTTGCAAATCCGGCATCAGAGGCACGGCGTCAGGGAACCACTGCTCAAAGAAGGCCTGCACGGCCCCGGGCGTTTGCAGGCGCTCGAAGCTGTGTTCGCCTTCAAAGGGCAGGAAAAGCGTTACCGTAAAACTGCCGTCGGCATTGGGCAGGGCGATGAGCATAAAGCGCTTGCGGGGCCAGATGTGCAGGGCATTTTTTTCTATGAGATGACTGCCGTCTTGTGCAGGCGGAATGCTCAGTTCTTTATAGCCGTGGTCCAGATATTGCTGGCAGTAATTGAAGCGCGGCTTTCTCTGCATGCTGTAACGCACCGCCGAAAAAGCCCCATCGGCACCAAACAGCAAATCGCTTTCGCGCTCGACATACGTCCCGTCTAAAGTAACGAATTGCGCTTTGGGCTTTGAATCATTGGCATCCTTCGAGCCGGCAGCAAAGTTGACCCTGCGGCATTTGTGATCAAAGTAAAAACGAACATTATCCAGAGCATCGGCAGCCTCTATGAGTTTCAAATTCAAGCCACCCCGCGAGACCGAGTAGATGGCCTGCCCCTCCAGCCCATAAGGCTGAAAAGTGAGCTGCCCCTCTAAGTCATGCATCATGCGCCCGCGCATGGCAATGGCGTCCTCCCGCAAAATCTGCTCCACACCGGCCAGCCGCAAGGCCTTCCAACCCCGCTCACTGAGCGCCAGGTTGATAGACCGCCCCCCCACAAAGCCCGCCTTGCGCATGTCGGGCCGCCGCTCAAAAACCTCCACTTCATAGCCCCGCTTACCCAACATAAGCGCCCATAAAGACCCCACCAGACCAGCTCCGACAATGGTTATTTTCTCTTTCATCGCTCCTTTCATTTTCGTTGAACAAGCGCTGCAAGATACGAGACTTTGGGGTAATTGGAGAAAGCGGGGAAAGCGGTTGAAGCGGGGAAAGCGAGGCGGACTTTAGCCCGACTGCACGCTCAGTGGGCTTTAGCCCGCTGTCCCCAGGCCATTATCCATTTTTCATTCTTCATTCTTCATTAATCCCTATCTTTACCCCATGCAAAAACTACCCGTAGGCATACAGTCTTTCCGAAAGATTCGTGAGGGTGGCTATCTTTACATAGACAAGACACGCTATGTTTATGAGCTGGCTACCCAGAGCGGCTACTACTTTCTCTCCCGCCCCCGCCGCTTTGGCAAGTCTTTGCTGGTGAGCACATTTAAGGAGTTGTTTGAGGGGTGTAAAGAGTTGTTCAAAGGGCTTTGGATAGAAGACCATTGGAACTGGGAGAAGACCAATCCGGTTTTATATATTCCTTTCAGTAGCCTGGGGTATAAAGACTTGGGGCTGGAGCGTGCCCTGCACCGGCATCTCGACAAGATTATAGAAGCCAGAGGCTTTGATGTGGAAGAGGAGTCTTTGTCGCAAAAGTTTGAGGAGCTTTTGAAAGCTTTTGCACAAACAGAAGGGCGGGTGGTTTTGCTCATAGACGAGTACGACAAGCCCATCATAGACTATCTTGGAGAAGAAATCGCACAGGCTAAGGAAAATCAGCAGATACTCAAGAACTTTTATTCGGTCATTAAAGACAGCGACCCCTATATTCGCATGGTCTTCATCACCGGCGTTTCCAAATTTAGCCGCGTGAGCATTTTTTCGGATTTGAACAACCTGAATGACATCACCATGTCGCCGAGGCACTCTGTTTTACTTGGCTACACTCAGTCCGAATTGGAGCACTTCTTTGCCGGATATTTATCTTCCTTTGCAAAGGAAAATGACATGGATGAAGAGCAGGCGCTCTCTGCCATAAAGAACTGGTACAACGGATACAGCTGGGACGGGAAAAATTTTGTGTATAATCCTTTCAGTGTCTTGTTGTTGTTTTACAACGGGATGTTCTCCAACTACTGGTTCAACACTGCAACTCCCACTTTTTTGCTAAAACTGATTCGCAAAGAAATTTATTACGATTTTGATGGCATTAAAGTAGGAACTACAGCCTTCGACTCCTTTGATCTCGAACATTTAAACATAGAGGCGCTGCTCTTTCAAACGGGTTATCTTACGATTAAGGAGTATGATGTAAAAAGGCGTCTTTACACCCTGGGGTATCCCAATCAGGAGGTTAAAGAGTCTATGTTGGAGTACCTCGTGGATACCTTTAGCGAGGTGCCACATACCCAGGTACGTTCTTATGCTTTCGAAGTGGCCGATGCTCTGGAACAGGAAGATTTGACGAAAGTCAGAGAAATTTTTAACGTCCTGCTCTACAGCCTGCCGCATCAATTACATCAGGAAACGGAGAAATTTTATCACGCCATCATTCACCTGTTTTTTAAGTACATGGACTTAGACGTACACAGCGAGGTGAACACCGCCCGCGGCCGGGCCGATACCATCGTGATATTTGATGACAAGGTTTACTGCTTCGAATTCAAATTGAACCAATCGGCTCATGAAGCCTTAGAACAGATCAAAAACAGAGGCTATGCAGACAAATACCGCGATACGGGCAAAAAAATCATCCTCATAGGAGTCAACTTTTCCACAGAGAAGCGGGAGGTGGAGGAGTTTGCGGTGGAAGTGGTGAAATCGGGGAAAGCGGTGTAATCGGCGGAATCGGGGGAGTCGGGGGAGTCGGTGGGGGTTGTCTGTTGTCTGTTATCCGTTGTCGGTTGGTGGGGCGTGATGAACGTGACAATCGCAACCCAATCGTGTTTGAATATGGACTCAAGCCCGGAGGGCGACATAATCTTAGCTCGCGGCGTAAGCCCGAGTTCGCGGAGCCGGGCGTTCGTCGGTGGAATTGGGTAAATCGGTGGACGCGGTGGAATCGGTTTAGCGTTTA